>NZ_JBFAXR010000074.1:0-44641 GCF_040680895.1 Streptomyces sp. NPDC051940
TCAACCCCGAGACGGGCGAGAGCGCCGACGAGACGTACCGGCGGCTGGCGGGGGAGATGATCGACGCCGAGCAACGACGGCCGAAGGCCCTGTAACGTCGGCCGCAGCGCAGACCTGACACGGGGGAGTACGCGATGGGCGCAGGGATCGGGAAGCAGCGGGCCGCGGTGCTGGAGGGGCGCGCACCGGACGAGGCCATGGTCGTCGTCGAGGACGTCCGCCGTACGTACGGCAGCGGCAGCACCGCCGTGCACGCGCTGCGCGGGGTCTCGTTCTCCGTGCGCCGGGGTGAGCTGGTCGCCCTCAAGGGGCGCTCCGGCTCCGGCAAGACCACGCTGCTCAACATCGTCGGCGGCCTCGACAGCCCCGACGGCGGCAGCATCGTCATCGACGGTACGGATCTGGGCGGGCTGGGCGAGAGCGGGCTGCTGGAGCTGCGCCGGGACCGGATCGGCTTCGTCTTCCAGTCCTTCGGCCTCATCCCCATCCTGACCGCCGCCGAGAACGTCGGCGTCCCGCTGCGTCTGCGCCGTACGGATCCGCGCGAGCGCGACGCACGCGTCAGGCTGCTGCTCTCCCTCGTCGGCCTCGCCGAGCACGCGGAGCAGCGCCCCGGTGAGCTGTCCGGCGGCCAGCAGCAGCGCGTGGCCATCGCCCGGGCCCTGGCGAACAAGCCGGCCCTGATCATCGCCGACGAGCCCACGGGCCAGCTGGACGCCGACACCGGCCACGCGGTGATGGAGCTGCTGCGCGCCGTCGTACGCAGCGAGGGCGTCACGGCCGTCGTGGCCACCCACGACGCGGCGCTGCTCGACCTGGCGGACCGGGTGCTGGAGCTGGTCGACGGCCAGATCGTCGAGGAGCACGCCCCGCCGGCCTGAGGCCGCCGCCGCGGCGGGGCGCCGGGTGCCGGAGCGCCCCCGGCCCCCGCGCGCCGTGAAACCGGCCCCCGTGGCCAGGTACCCTGCCCGCATGAGTCCGCGCAGCTCTCCACCGCCGACCGGCAGGTTCCGCCGGATGATGAGCCGTATCTCCGGCAGCGCCCCCGAGCCCGAGGGTGACGTCCTCCCCGGTGAGGACGCCGCGGAGCAGGACTGCGCGCCCATCCGGGAGTGCCACGACCGCCAGGTGGTCAAGGTCGCCGGCACCCTGCGCACGGTGACCATGCAGCCACGGGCGGGTACACCCGCCCTGCAGGCGGAGCTCTTCGACGGCGAGGACTCACTCGATGTGGTGTGGCTGGGCCGCCGCTCCATCGCCGGAGTGGAACCGGGCCGGCGCATGATCGCCTCCGGCCGCGTCGCGATGAGCCACGGCCGGCGCGTGCTCTTCAACCCGAAGTACGAACTGCGACCCACCGGACAGGAGTAGGCGTGACATCCCTGGACAAGAGGCCAGTGGAGCCGGAGGACCAGCAGCCGCCGGTCGACGCCGCGGCCACCTCGCAGGAGGTGACGAAGGCCGCCCTGTTCGACGCCTTCGGCGGGGTGCGGGGCATGGTGGAGACCACGGTGCCGGGCCTGGTCTTCGTGGCCACGTACACCGTCCAGAAGGACATCCATCTCTCCGCGATCATCGCGCTGGCGCTCTCGGCGGTGCTGGCCGTGGCCCGGCTGATCAGCCGCGACACCGTCAAGCACGCCTTCAGCGGCGTCTTCGGAGTGGCCATCGGCGCGGTCTTCGCGATGATGTCCGGCGACGCGAAGAACTTCTATCTGCCGGGCATGCTCTACACCCTGGGCCTGGCCGTCGCGTACTGCGCGACCGCGGCCTTCGGCGTCCCGCTGATCGGTCTGATCCTCGGCCCGGTCTTCAAGGAGAACCTCTCCTGGCGTACGCGCAACCCCGGCCGCAAGGTCGCGTACACGAAGGCCAGCTGGGCCTGGGGCCTGATCCTGCTGGCCAAGTCGGCGGTCACGTTCCCGATCTACTTCTGGGGCGACGCGACCCAGCTGGGCTGGCTCCGGGTGGCCCTCGGCATCCCGCCGATGCTGCTCTGCGTCTATCTGACGTACATCTTCCTGGCCAAGGCCCCGCCGCCGATCGACGTGATCGCGGAGATGGAGGCGGAGGAGAAGGCGGAGAAGGAGCGTGAGGCCGCCCGCGCGGCCGGTGAGCGCTCCGACGGCTGACCCCGCCGCCCGGCGTACTCCACCCGCCGCAGGCCCGCAGCACGCCGAAGGCCCCGCCCGGTCACCGGGCGGGGCCTTCGTACGGTTCAGCGGGTTCAGGCCTCGTGGCGGACGGACAGCAGGTCCTCCAGCTGCTCCTCACGGTCCTGCGCGGCCACGAACAGCAGCTCGTCCCCGGCCTCCAGGGTGTCCTCCGGCTTGGGAGTGAGCACCCGGCTCCCCCGGATGATGGTGACCAGCGACGTGTCCTGGGGCCACGACACGTCCCCCACCAGCGTCCCGGTCAGCGCCGACTCCTGGGGGAGCGTGAGCTCCACCAGGTTCGCGTCGCCGTGGCTGAAGCGCAGCAGCCGCACCAGGTCGCCGACGCTCACGGCCTCCTCGACCAGCGCCGACATCAGGCGCGGCGTCGAGACGGCGACGTCGACGCCCCACGCCTCGTTGTAGAGCCACTCGTTACGCGGGTTGTTGACCCGCGCGACCACCCGCGGCACCCCGTACTCGGTCTTCGCGAGCAGCGACACCACCAGGTTGACCTTGTCGTCACCGGTGGCGGCGATGACGACGTTGCACCGGTGCAGCGCCGCCTCGTCCAGCGAGGTGATCTCGCACGCGTCGGCCAGCAGCCACTCGGCGCGCGGCACGCGCTCCACCGAGATCGCCGACGGCGTCTTGTCGATGAGCAGCACCTCGTGCCCGTTGTCCAGCAGCTCCGCCGCGATCGAACGGCCCACAGCCCCGGCTCCGGCAATGGCGACCCGCATCAGTGCGCACCCTCTTCCGGCCCCTTGGCGAAGGAGGCCTCGACCTGCTCCAGTTCGTCCGTGCGGAGCATCACGTGCACCAGATCGCCGTCCTGCAGCACGGTCTTCGAGGTCGGGAGCATCGCCTCGCCCTGACGGGTGATGAACGCGACCCGTACGCCGGTCTCCTCCTGCAGCGTGGCGACCTTGTGGCCGATCCACGAGGCGGAGTAGTGCACCTCGGCCAGCTCCACGCGCCCGCTGGGGTCGCGCCACAGCGGCTCGGCGCCCGAGGGCAGCAGCCGGCGCAGCATCTGGTCCGCCGTCCAGCGGACGGTGGCCACGGTGGGGATGCCCAGGCGCTGGTAGACCTCGGCGCGGCGGGGGTCGTAGATCCGGGCGGCCACGTTCTCCACGCCGAACATCTCGCGCGCCACCCGGGCGGCGATGATGTTGGAGTTGTCGCCGCTGCTCACCGCGGCGAAGGCGCCCGCCTCCTCGATGCCCGCCTCGCGCAGCGTGTCCTGGTCGAAGCCGACGCCGGTCACGCGCCGGCCGCCGAACGACGAGCCGAGGCGGCGGAAGGCGGTGGGGTCCTGGTCGACCACAGCGACCGTATGGCCTTGCTGTTCCAGGGTCCGTGCCAGAGTGGATCCCACCCTGCCACAGCCCATGATCACGATGTGCACTGCCGTCCTTCCGGCCGTCGCTCTCAGCAGTCCTGCGGATTCAAGCTACACAGCGTATGCGACCACGGGCACCCCGGGGACCACACGCATGTACATGAAACAGGCATGCGGCGGGGCCCCTGCATACGAACCCCTGACGCAAGCCATACGATCGAGCATGTGTCCAGACTGACCGACGAAGCCAAGCGGATCCTCATCGGCCGCGCCCTGCGCAGCGACCGACTGGGTGAAACGCTTCTCCCCAAGCGCATCGCGCTGCCCGTGTTCGCCTCGGACCCGCTGTCCTCCGTGGCGTACGCACCGGGCGAGGTGCTGATGGTGCTCTCGGTGGCGGGCTTCAGCGCCTACCACTGGAGCCCGTGGATCGCGGTGGCGGTCGTGGTGCTGATGTTCACGGTCGTCGCGTCGTACCGGCAGAACGTGCACGCCTACCCCTCCGGCGGCGGCGACTACGAGGTGGCCACCACCAACCTCGGCCCGCGCGCAGGCCTCACGGTGGCGTCCGCGCTGCTCGTGGACTACGTCCTCACCGTCGCGGTGTCCGTCGCCGCCGGTATCGAGAACCTGGGCTCGGCGGTCCCCTTCATCGCCGACAACAAGGTCTCCATGGCGCTGGTGGTCATCGCCCTGCTGACGGTGATGAACCTGCGGGGCGTCAAGGAGTCCGGCAAGATCTTCGCCGTCCCGACGTACCTCTTCGTCGCCGGCGTGCTCGCGACCATCCTCGTCGGCATCTTCAAGGCGACCGTGCTGGACAGCGACATGCACGCCCCGACCGCCGCCTACGAGGTGGTGGCCGAGCACAGCGAACTCACCGGCTTCGCGCTGGTCTTCCTGCTCCTGCGCTCCTTCTCCTCCGGCTGTGCCGCCCTCACCGGCGTCGAGGCGATCTCCAACGGCGTCCCCGCCTTTCGAAAGCCGAAGAGCAAGAACGCCGCCACCACGCTGGCCCTGATGGGCGGGCTGGCCGTGACGATGTTCTGCGGCATCATCGGCCTGGCCATGGCCACCGACGTGAAGATGGCCGAGAACCCCGCCAAGGACATCCTGATCAACGGCACCCCGGCCGGCGGCGACTACCACCAGGACCCGGTCATCGCCCAGGTCTCCGCGGCGGTCTTCGGCAACGGCTCGCTGGCCTTCGTCTTCCTCGCCGCGTGCACCGCCCTGGTGCTGTTCCTGGCCGCCAACACGGCGTACAACGGCTTCCCCGTGCTCGGCTCGATCCTCGCCCAGGACCGGTTCCTGCCGCGCCAGCTGCACACCCGCGGCGACCGGCTGGCGTTCTCCAACGGCATCGTGCTGCTGTCGATCTTCGCCGGCATCCTGGTCTACGCGTACCGCGCCGACTCGACCAAGCTGATCCAGCTGTACATCGTCGGCGTCTTCGTCTCCTTCACGCTCAGCCAGACCGGCATGGTCCGGCACTGGAACCGCCATCTGCGGACCGAGACCGACCCGGCCGAGCGCCGCCGGATGATCCGCTCGCGGGCGATCAACACCTTCGGCGCGTTCTTCACCGGCCTGGTGCTCGTCGTCGTCCTGCTGACGAAGTTCACGCACGGCGCGTACGTCGCCGTCCTCGGCATGGTCGTCTTCTACGCCATGATGTCCGGCATCCGGCGGCACTACGACCGCGTGGCGGACGAACTCGCGGTGACCGACGAGAAGGCCGACGACGTGATCCGCCCGGCGCGCGTCCACTCCATCGTCCTCATCTCCAAGATCCACAAGCCCACGCTGCGCGCCCTGCAGTACGCCAAGCTGATGCGCACGGACACGCTGGAGGCGCTCAGCATCAGCGTCGACCCGGCCGAGACGAGGGCGCTGCAGCGCGAGTGGATGGAGCGCGGCATCGACGTACCGCTGACGGTGCTCGACTCGCCGTACCGCGAGATCACCCGCCCGATCGTCGAGTACGTCAAGGGCCTGCGCCGCGAGAGTCCGCGGGACGTGGTCAGCGTGATCATCCCCGAGTACGTCGTGGGCCACTGGTACGAGCACCTGCTGCACAACCAGAGCGCCCTGCGGCTGAAGGGCCGGCTGCTGTTCACGCCGGGCGTGATGGTGACGTCCGTCCCGTACCAGCTGGAGTCCTCCGAGCGCGCGAAGGTCCGCGCCCGCCGCCGCGCCGAGTGGAGCGCGCCCGGTTCGGTGCGCCGCGGCCCGGCCGCGGAGGGCAAGAAGGACCAGGCGGGCGTGCGCCGATAGGAACCTCCGGCGCGGGCGGCTTAGACTGGACGGTCGCATCCGTGTCGTACCGCCCAGTGTCGTACCACCCAGCTCAGGAGCCACCCCGTGCCCGCAGCAGACAAGCCCTCCCTCGTGGGCGAGGAGTACGAGGTCACCGTGGGCCCCGTCGCCCACGGCGGCCACTGCATCGCCCGCACGGACGAGGGCCGGGTCCTCTTCGTACGCCATACCCTGCCCGGTGAGCGGGTGACCGCGCGGATCACCGAGGGGAACGAGGACTCGCGCTTCCTGCGGGCCGACGCGGTGGAGATCCACGAGGCGTCGAAGGACCGCGTCGAGGCGCCCTGCCCGTTCTCCGGCCCGGGCAGGTGCGGCGGCTGCGACTGGCAGCACGTGGCACCCGGCGCCCAGCGCCGGCTGAAGGGCGCTGTCGTCGCGGAGCAGCTGCAGCGGCTCGCGGGCCTGACGCCCGAGGAGGCCGGCTGGGACGGCACGGTGGAGCCGGCGCCGGGCGACAAGGTCGCCAAGGGCGAGGTCCCGGCGTGGCGCACGCGCGTGCAGTACGCGATCGACGCCGAGGGCCGGGTGGGCCTGCGCAAGCACCGCTCGCACGAGGTCCAGCCCGTCGACCACTGCCTGATCGCCGCCCCCGAGGTCACGGAGCTCGGCATCGAGAAGCGCACCTGGCCGGGCATGGACACCGTCGAGGCGATCGCGGCGACGGGCTCGGGCGACCGCCAGGTCATCCTGACCCCGCGCCCGGGCGAGCGGCTGCCGATCGTGGAGCTCGACAAGCCGGTGTCGGTGCTGCGCGTCCACGAGCGGGACGGCAGCATCCACCGCGTCCACGGCCGCCCGTTCGTCCGTGAGCGGGCCGTCGACCGCACCTTCCGGGTGGGCAACGGCGGCTTCTGGCAGGTCCACCCGAAGGCCGCCGAGCTGCTGGTCGACGCGGTGATGACGGGCCTGATGCCGAAGAAGGGCGACATGGCCCTGGACCTGTACTGCGGCGTCGGCCTGTTCGCGGCGGCGCTCGCGGAGCGCGTCGGCGAGAAGGGCGCGGTCCTGGGCATCGAGTCGGGCAAGCGCGCGGTGGAGGACGCCCAGCACAACCTCCGCGACCTGGACCGCGTCCGGATCGAACACGGCAAGGTGGAACGCGTCCTGCCGCGCACCGGCATCACGGCGGCGGACCTGGTGGTCCTGGACCCGCCCCGCGCGGGCGCGGGCCGCGACACGGTCAGGGACATCGCGTCCCTGGGCGCGCGCCGCATCGCCTACGTCGCCTGCGACCCGGCGGCGCTGGCGCGGGACCTGCGCTACTTCGAGGAGGCGGGCTACGCCCCGAAGTGGATGCGGGTGTTCGATCTGTTCCCGGCCACGCACCACGTGGAGTGCGTGGTGGTCCTGCGGCCGGCCGGCAAGGGCGCCTGACCCGCTCGTTCAACCTCTCCAGTCCCGCGGTCGGAGGCGCCCGGGCGGGCAGGCCGCCCGGGCGCGTCGGTCAGCGGTCGGGCTCCTGCATCGTCACGCAGTGGGCGCCGCCGCCCCCGTTGCCGTAGAGGTTGTCGAGGTTGAGCTGGACGACGGGCCTGCCGAAGGCGGCCGCGATCACGGACTTCGCCGCCGCGTCCTTGGCCGTGTCGCCGAACTGGACGGTGACGACGGCTTGGTTGGTGACGGTCCAGTTCATGTACGAGCTGAGGAACTCGCGCTGCTTCCCGTGCGGGATCCGGGGCAGGACGTCGGGGCCTTCGATGGTGAGGACCTGGAGGCGGCGCCCCCTGGCGTCGGTCGAGTTCACCAGTACGTCGTGGATGGCCTGGGCGTTCTCGGACCAGACGTCCGGCCGCACCGCTCCGGCCAGCTGCACCATGACCACCCCGGGGCCGATGTAGCGGGCGGTGCCGTCGATATGGCCGTCGGTGACGTCCTGCCCGGTGACTCCGGGCAGCCAGATCATCTTCGAGGCGCCGAACCGGGAGAGCAGCTCCGCCTCGATCTGGCTCCGCGTCCTGCCCGGATTGCGGTTGTCGTTCACCCAGCAGCTCTCGGTCGCCATCAGCGTCCCGTCGCCGTCGTACTCCACACCACCGCCCTCGCCGACCACGGCCGCCTTCGCGAACGGGACGCCCGCGTAGGCGGCGAGCTTCTGCGCGAGCGCCCGGTCCTTGTCGTAGGCGGCGGCGGGGATCCCGTAGAAGCTGGTGGCGTTCTCGCCCCAGGCGTTGAAGTTGAGGCCGAAGGCGTCCAGCCCGCCCGCTCCGTCGACCCGGAACAGCGGGCCGGTGTCCCGCATCCAGCAGTCCGAGACGGGAACCGAGCCGATCACCGTGACCGTCGACCCGCACGCGCTCCTGGCCTGCGAGGCGGCCGCCGAGCCGTCCGCACACATGGTGACCGGCTCGTACTTGGCGATCTCCTTGGCGAGCCTGGCGATGTCGGCCTGGATCCTGGACAGCAGGTTGCCCCAGATCGTGTAGCTGGACGGCCAGGCCATCCAGGTCCGCTTGTGCGACGCCTCCTCGCCGGGAACGCGCCAGGAAGCGGCCAGGGCCGGCTGGATGCCGCCGAGCACCGGCCCGGCGGCCACCCCGGCCACTGCTGCTCCGGTGCGGGCCAGCAGCGTTCTGCGGCTCACGCCCGGTCGGTCGCCGTTGCCGTCGTGCTGTGTGTTCACGTCGATCTCCTTCTCGGGGAGGTGGTGTACGTGCACGCGCGGGTCGCTCAGTGGAGTGGCGCCAGCAGCCCCTCCTCCCCGGCCATCCGGCGTTCGGTGGCCAGATCGAGGCTTCGGGCGAAGGCCCAGTAGAGGCCGCCCGCCACCGGCAGGCCGACGAAGATCGAGCAGTCGACGCCGCCCAGGACCTCCGCGACGGGACCGACGTAGAGACCGGTGACGACCATGAACGGGGCCATGCAGGCCAGACCGATCCCGTAGGCGAGGTTTCCGCGCCATCCCCACCGGCCGTAGATGCCGCGGGGGTTGAAGATCTCACCGACCACGTACTGGCCGCGGCGGACGAAGAAGAAGTCCACCAGGTTGACGGCCGTCCAGGGGATGAACAGGTACGTCAGCACGACGACCACGTTCGCGAAGAACCAGTTGAAGTGGTCGATGCCGACCAGGGTGGAGACCGCGCCGACGATCACCAGCATGATCCCGATGGTCGCGGCCCGGATGGTCCGCGTCGGCCGGACCGGCCGGAACGAGTCGACGATGGAGATCATGGTGAGGCTGCCGCCGTACTGGTTGATCGCCATGATGGACAGCAGACCGACCAGCAGTACGACGACGGCGACCGTGCCGAATCCGCTGAACAGCCGGTCGGCGGAGAGCTTCAGCGCGGTCACCGGGTCGGTGCCCTCGGGCGCTCCGGCCGAGACCACGGCGCCCAGGACGAACACCCAGATCCCGGAGACCGCACTCGGCAGGTACGTCCACCAGAAGGTGCTGCGGACGGGGACGTCGGGCTTGAGGTAGCGCGAGTAGTCCGAGACGTAGGGTGCCCAGCCGAGCTGGAAGCCGGCGACGAAGACGAACACGAGCATGAACGGCGCGAGTTCGAACGGACCGGCGTCCCAGACGCCGGCGGGCAGGCCGCCGCCCGCCAGCGCCGCCACGGTGATGGCCGCGGTGACCACGACGAAGGGCCAGGTGAGCCATCTGTTCAGCCGGTGGATCCAGTCGTAGCCGAAGAGGGCGATCACGGTCGCGACCGCGGCGGCCAGCAGATACCCGATGTCGTTGGGTATGTCGGTGAGCGTGTTCATCGCCTGGCCGGACAGCAGGGCGTCGGACGTGTTGAAGGCCACGTAGTTGACCAGGGCGAACACCCAGACCGTCACGGCGGCGCCCAGGTAGCCGAACTGGGGACGTGACTGGACGAGTTGGGGCAGGCCCAGTTGCGGCCCCTGCGCCGAGTGGAACGCCATGAAGAACGTGCCGAAGAGCGACCCGACGACGGTGGCGACGACGGTCCAGACGAGCGAGGCTCCCATGGAGAGGGTCACGACGCCGGTCGCCAGACCGGTGAGGTTGAGGCTGCCGACGAACCAGATGGCGCCCACGTGTGACGGTTTCCCGTGCCGTTCCTCCAGGGGCACCCAGTCGATCGAGTGCTGTTCCATGCCTGCGGACGCTGTGGAATCTCCGGATTCCACGGTTACTACCCCCATGCGGTCCCCTCGGTAAGGAGGCGTCTGCCACCCGCCTCGACGGCCTCGACTTCCCAAGCTGTCGGGGCTGCGCCACCGTAGGGTTTGACGTAATTTTCAGTCAAGACCTGTGACCGAGGAACGTGGGCGCCGTGGACGGGTCTTCGCACCGGGCCCCGGTGCCGCCGGGCCACTGGCGGGCGAGCTGCCCGATCTCCGCGGAGACCGCTTCCCGCATGTGCTCGCGGGCGCGGGCCGAGGTCAGGGCGTCGCTCAGCCAGCGGGTGCTGAGGCCCTCCAGGAGGGCCGTCAGACGTTCCGCGGAAGCCGTGAGGGCCGGGGCGGGGACCTGGGGGCAGACCCGGCCCAGAAGTGCCGCGACATCGTGAACCCAGGTCAGGCCGGCCCGGGCCAGGTCCGTGCGGAGTTCCGGCTCGAAGACCGCGCTGGCGCGCAGTTCGCCCCAGGCCGTGCTGTTCTCGCGGACCTCGGGGTCGTCCTGGAACTCGAGCAGCAGTGATCGCTCCAGCTCCCGGCGGGGGTCGTACGGTCCGGCGGGGCCCTCCCGGCCGGCGGTGTAGCGCCCGGCCCGGTCGCTGATGAACTCCAGCGTGTGGCGCAGGATGCCCGCTCGTCCCTTGAAGTGGTAGTAGATCAGGGCGGTCGAGACCCCTGCCTCTGCCGCCAGTTCCTCCACCCGCAGTCCGCGGATGCCCCGCCGGGCTATGACTCGGGTAGCCCCTTCCAGGATCGCCGTTCGGCGGTCGGTCGCCATGTCGCCCCTCGTCGTCGTTCTGCAGCCCAGGCAGTCTCTCATGTCTGACTGAATCTTCAGTCCAACCCGGGCTTCGTCCGCGGCGACGGCCGCCGTCATGGCGAACGGGATCAGGGTGGGGGCGGTCGGACGGCGGTCACGCGGCCGGTTTGCCGGGCTGGTCGTGGGTGGAGCAGTGGATGCCACCGCCGCCGGAGGCGATGGTGTCGATCCGGACCGGGACGACGTCGCGGTCGGGGAAGTGCTCCTGGAGGATGCTCCTCGCCCGGTTGTCGGCCTTCCTGTCCCCGAACCTGGGCATGAAGACGGCGTCGTTGGCGACGTAGAAGTTCGCGTAGGTGGACACGAAGTCGTCCCCCTCGCCGGTGATCTTGTAGAGGTCGGGCTGAGGGAGGTCGATGATCTCGAAGCGCCGGCCCCTGGCGTCGGTCGACTTGCCGAGCACGGAGCGGGCCTGGTCGGCCGAGCGGGACCAGGAGTCCGCAGGCGTGCCGGGGAACGCCTGGTCGAGCAGGACGACGCCGGGGGCGGTGAAGCGGACGAGGCTGTCCACGTGCGCGTCGGTGATGTCCTCGCCGCGGACGCCGGCCAGCCAGACCACCTTCTCCACGCCGAGGGTCGCGATGAGCTCGTCCTCGATCCGGTCCCGGCTCTTCCCGGGGTTGCGGTTGTCGTTGACGATCGAGCTCTCGGTGATCAGCAGGGTGCCTTCGCCGTCGGTCTCGAAGGAGCCTCCCTCGGCGACGAGGGGCGCCTCGACCCGGGGGATCTTGTACCTCGCCAGCAGTGTCTCGCCGACGAGGGCGTCGTTCCGGTGCTGCTGCTTGTCGCCCCACCCGTTGAAGTTGAAGTCGACGCCGACGACCCCGCCGTCCTCCTCGACGAAGACGGGCACGGTGTCGCGGGCCCAGAGGTCGTCGACCTCCAGGGGGACGACCTCGACCTGTGATCCGCAGGCCCGCTGCGCGGCCTTGAGCTGGGAGGGCCTGGCCATCATCACGACCGCCTCGTACTCCGCCACCGCGCGCGCGATCCGTGCGATGTCCTCGCGTACGTAGGGCAGGTCGTCCCCCCAGACCGCCTCCAGGGCGGGCCAGGACATGAAGGTACGGGTGTGGCTCTCCCACTCGGCACCCAGACGACGCTCGCCGCCCTCGCCGCCCTCGCCGGCGTCCGGGCCCGAGCTGTTCGCGGTGGCGCCGACCGGGCCGGGATCCGCGGTGTCGCAGGCGGAGGCGCCGAGGGCGATCGCGCCCATCCCCGCGAAGGAGCGCAGGGCGGAGCGGCGGGAGGGGAGGTAGATCACGTGGGACTCCGAGGGTGGACTGACGGGGCGGAGGCGGGTGCGGTCGCGGAAGACCGTGCGAACGCGGTGCCGCGCCGCGCTCCTGCGGAGAAGAGTGCCCGGTCACCAGCGAGAACGCCGGCACCCGCAGCAGGCGGCCCGGCCTCGTGTCAGGCACCATGACACTGGCTGGAATTTCAGTCAAACTCGCGGGCGCCGTGCCGGAGGTCCCCGGAACGGCGATCGCCGTGGCCCACGGGGTCACGATCGCCCGGGGGCAACATCGCCGATAGGGCTGAGCAGCGGACAAGCGCGGAAGGGCGCCGGGTAGAGTTCGGGCATGGCGACCCGCAGTGATCAGATCCTGGAAGCGGCTGCGCGGGTGATCGCCCGGCGCGGAATCCGCGGACTGCGCGTCGAGGAGCTGGCCGCCGAGGCCGGGGTCTCCACGGCCCTCATCTACTACTACTTCAAGGACCGCTCGGGCATCCTGCGCCGTACGTTGGAGTACATCAACGACCGCGCGGAGCGCTACACCACGGAGCGGGCTGCGGACGCGCCCCCGCTGAGCCCGCGGGAACAACTCGAGGAGACGCTCCTCCTGGAGCTCCAGGACACCGTCGAGGTGCGGGAGAACAGCGCCGCCTGGGGCGAGCTCCGGGCCAGTGCCGTCTTCGACGAGCTGCTGCGCGAGGACCTGGCCAGGGCCACCCTGACGTGGACGCAGGAAGTGGCGGCGCTGCTGGGTCAGGTGCAGCCCATGGCGAGTGCCGTGGCCCTCGCCTCGGCGGGGGAACGGCTCACCGCTCTGCTGGAAGGGCTCAGCATGCGCTGGCTCGGCGGCGGGATGCGGATCGAGCACGCGCGCGCCCTGTTGCGCGGTGCGATCGACGCGGAGCTGGCCGGACTTCGCTGAGCCCGCACGTGCCGCAGCGGGGTGCGGCACCGACGCGCTGACTCGTACTCACTCACCATGGCAGCTTTCGCGCTCGCATCTTGACTGGATTTTCAGTCAGTGCCAGAGTGTGGCCACCGCCGAGAGCGACCGCCGTGTCGTTCTCCGTCGGCTCCTCTGCCTGCCAGGGGCATCCCTCGTCCCTCGCCGCCCTCACCGCTTCCGGGTCGCTACCCGTACGGCGGCCATGACGTACAGGTATCCCGCCCACCTCCCGGAGAACGAATGAACACCAAGGTTGCGACCGGCGTATCCGCCGGGGGAAGCGGTCAGGGCCCGGTATGCCGCTGACTCCCACCGAGCGGGACCGCCTGCTGCTGTTCACCGCCGCCGAGCTCGCCCGGGCCCGGCACGCCCGCGGTCTGCGGCTCAATGTCCCCGAGGCGACCGCGCTGGTCGCGGACACCGTCTGCGAGGCGGCCCGCGACGGCCTGCGCCTGGCCGAGGCGGTCAAGCGCGGACGCTCCGTCCTCGGCCCCGACGACGTGCTGCCCGGCGTGGTCGACGTGGTGACCGAGATCCAGGTCGAGGCCGTGTTCGACGACGGTACGCGGCTCGCCGCCGTGGCCGACCCGTTCGGCGCCTGGGAGCGCAACGACGGTGCCCCCGGCGCCGTACTGCCGGCACCGGCCCCCGTCGACGTGCCGGAGCCCGCCCTGAGGCTGGCCGTCCGCAACACCGCGGAGGTGCCCGTCAGCGTGACGTCCCACTTCCACTTCTTCGAGGCCAACCCGCGCCTCGCCTTCGACCGCGCCGCCGCCTACGGCATGCGGCTCGCCCTGCCGGCGGGTGCGTCCTTCCGCTTCGACCCGGGCGGCGAGGCCGAGGTGGGGCTCGTCCCGATCGGCGGCGCCCGGATCGCGATCGGCTTCGCCGGCCTGGTCGACGGGCCGCTGGACGCGTTCGGGGCGAAGGCGGAAGCCCTGCGCAGGGCCGCGGCCTGCGGCTACCTCGGAGCGGACGCCGCCGGTGCGGATGCGCCGGCGGCTCTGGAAGGAAGGATCCTGTGAGCAGGCCGACCAAGCACAGCGACCACTGCGCCCCCGAGCACAGCCGCCACTTCGACCCCCACGAGTACGCCGCGGTGCACGGTCCGCGCGCGGGCGACCGCGTACGACTCGGTGACTCCGGACTCGTGGTCCGCGTCGAGTCCGACTCCCAGAACCCGGGGGACGAGTTCCTCGCCGGCTTCGGCAAGACCGCCCGCGACGGAATGCACCTGAAGGCCGCGGCCGTCCGCGAGACCTGTGACGTGGTGATCACCAACGTGCTGGTGATCGACGCGGTGCTGGGCATCAGGAAGACGTCGGTCGGCATCCGCGCGGGCCGGATCCACGCGATCGGACGGGCCGGGAACCCCGACACGGTCGACGGCGTGGACGTCGTCGTCGGTACGGGGACGACGATGATCCCGGGAGAAGGGCTGATCGCCACCGCGGGAGCCGTCGACACCCACGTCCACCTGCTGTCGCCGCGGATCATGGAGGCCTCGCTCGCCAGCGGCGTCACCACCGTCATCGGCCAGGAGATCGGGCCGAGTTGGGGCGTGGGCGTCAACTCGCCGTGGGCCCTGCGGCACGCCTTCAACGCCTTCGACGCGTGGCCGGTGAACGTCGGCTTCCTCGCCCGCGGCTCCTCCTCGGACCCGGCCCCGCTGGTGGAGGCGCTCGCCGAGGGCGGCGCGTCCGGCTTCAAGGTCCACGAGGACATGGGCGCCCACACCCGTGCGCTGGACACCGCGCTGCGGGTGGCGGAGGAGTACGACGTCCAGGTCGCCCTGCACAGCGACGGCCTCAACGAGTGCCTGTCGGTGGAGGACACCCTCGGCGTCCTGGACGGCCGGACGATCCACGCCTTCCACATCGAGGGCTGCGGCGGCGGTCACGTCCCCGACGTCCTGAGCATGGCGGGCGTGCCGAACGTCATCGGCTCCTCCACCAACCCCACACTCCCCTTCGGGCGGGACGCGGTCGCCGAGCACTACGGGATGATCGTCTCCGTCCACGCCCTGAAGACCGACCTGCCCGGCGACGCCGCGATGGCGCGCGACCGGATCCGGGCCGGGACGATGGGCGCGGAGGACGTCCTGCACGACCTCGGCGCGATCGGCATCACCTCGTCGGACGCGCAGGGGATGGGACGAGCCGGCGAGACCGTACGCCGGACCTTCGCGATGGCCGGGAAGATGAAGGCCGAGCTGGGCCCCATGGAGGGCGACGGCGCGCACGACGACAACGCGCGCGTGCTGCGCTACATCGCCAAGCTCACCATCAACCCGGCGATCGCCCACGGTCTCGCACACGAGATCGGCTCGATCGAGGTCGGGAAGATGGCCGACATCGTGCTGTGGCGCCCCGCGTTCTTCGGCGCCAAGCCGCAGATGGTCATCAAGAACGGCTTCCCCGCCCACGGAGTGACCGGCGACCCCAACGCGGCCACCGACACCTGCGAGCCCCTCGTCCTCGGCCCGCTCTTCGGCGCCCACGGCTCCGCCCCGGCCGACCTCTCCGTGGCCTTCGTCAGCCAGGCCGCCGTGGACCAGGGGAAGGACCAGCTGACGACCCGACGCCGCCGTGTCCCCGTACGCGGAACCCGCGGCATCGGACCCGCCGACCTGCTCCTCAACTCCCGCCTCGGCGACGTCCAGGTCGACGGCCGCTCCGGCCTCGTCACCCTCGACGGGACGCCGGTGCGGTCCCAGCCGGCCCGAGAGGTCTCGCTCAACCGCCTCTACTTCCTCTGACCCCCGTCTGCTTCCTCCGACACCCACCGGCTCGATTCGCCCCCGCACCCTCGCGCACCTCCGGCGAGAGAAGAGAGAGCTCACATGACCGCATTCCGGATGCCCGCCGAATGGTCCGCGCACGAGGGCTGCCTGATGGCCTGGCCCACCCGCTCCGACCAGTGGGGCCCTGTGCTGAACGACGCCAAGGAGGAGTACGCGAACGTCGCGCGGGCCATCGCCGGGTTCGAGCCGGTGACGATGGTCGCCCCGCCCGGGCACGGCGCGGACGCCCGGGCCCACTGCGGCCCGGAGATCACCGTCATGGAACTCCCGCTGGACGACTCCTGGTTCCGCGACTCGGCGCCGCTGTTCGTCCTCGACGGCGAAGGACACCGGGCCGGCGTCGACTTCCGCTTCAACGCCTGGGGCCGCAAGCACCACCCGTACGACGGCGACGACCGCGTCAGCGCCCTGCTCCTCGACCACCTCGAGGTGGACCGCATCGCGTCCGGGATGATCCTGGAAGGCGGGTCGATCACCGTCGACGGCGAGGGAACGCTGATCACGACCGAGCAGTGCCTCCTGCACCCCAACCGGAACCCCGGCATGAACCGGGACCAGATCGAGGCCGAGCTGAAGGCCCGGCTCGGCGTGCGCAAGGTCGTGTGGCTTCCGTACGGCGGACTGCTCGACACCGAGACCGACGGCCACGTCGACGGCGTGTGCGCGTTCGCCGCCCCCGGCAAGGTCGTCGTGTCCCTGCCCGACGACACCGACCACCCCGACTACGCCCGGATGCGGGCCAACCGCGCCGTCCTGGAGGCCTCGACCGACGCCGAGGGCCGGCCCTTCGAGATCGTCGACGTCCCGCAGACCGCGTTCGCCCACGTCGCCGGCACCGACGTCGAGGTGTCGTACCTGAACTACTACATCGCCAACGACGGCGTGGTCGTCCCGGTGGCCGGCGTACCCCAGGACGACGAAGCCCTCGCGGTGATCGCCGCGGCCCACCCGGGCCGCAAGGTCGTCGGCGTGCGGGCAGTCACGATCGCGTTCGGCGGCGGCGGGGTGCACTGCATCACGCAGCAGATCCCCGTCGCCCGACCGGGCGCGTAACGCCGGACCGGATCCACCGGACCCCCTCTCCGGGTCCGGCAGCCTCCCCCCCCCCTCACGTAGCCACCCGCCGTACGGAAAGAGAGCGCGACGATGATCCCACCCGTACCCCGCAGAGGGAGACGCCCGAGCGTCCCGCCCCGCCGACGCCTCGCCGCCGCGGCCGCCCTCCTGACCTCCGCGGCTCTGGTCGCGGCCTGTTCGGGGCCCCCGAAGAGCGAGGAGAGCAGCCACGGCGACTTCGCTCTCTCGAAGGGCACGCCCGCCGCCAAGGGCGAGATCGACTCCTTCAGCTGGGCCCTGTACGCCGAGCCGCCTACCCTCGACTACACCGTGGCGTTCGACTATCCGCAGAACACCATCCTCTCCAACGTCTGCGAGAGCCTGATGCGCTGGACTCCGGAGCTCACCATGGAGCCCGGCCTCGCGCAGAAGGCGTCGAATCCGGACGCCACGACCTGGGTCTACGACCTCCGCCCCGGGGTGCGCTTCCACGACGGCAAGGTGATGACCGCGGACGACGTGGTGTTCAGCCTGGGCCGGCAGACCGACCCGGACAACGCCGCCGCGTGGGCCCAGGTCTTCCAGAACGTCGCCTCCGTGACGAAGACCGGTCCGCTCCAGGTCACCGTCAAGCTCACGAAGCCCGACTCCCAGTTCCCGCAGTACATGGCCACCGCGGCCGGCGTCATCGCCTCCAGGGCCGGTGTCGAGGCGGCCGGCAAGGACTACGGCACGTCCGGAGGGCTCGCCTGCACCGGCCCGTTCAAGCTGGGCGCCTGGAACAAGGGGCAGTCCGTCGAGCTCGACCGGTTCGACGGCTACTGGGGCAAGAAGGCCAAGTCGGGCAAGGTCGTGTTCCGCTTCATGACCGACCCCTCGGCCCGTACCAACGCCCTGCTCAGCTCGGACGCCGACGGCGGCTACCTCATCCCGACCGAGAGCTACGACCGCCTCAGGAACAGCGGCGTCGGCAAGCTCTACTTCGGCGAGGGCCTCAGCACGGTCAGCGTCAACATCACCCACATGAACGGCCCTCTCAGCGACGTACGCGTACGCCGCGCACTGTCCCTGGCGCTGGACCGTTCCGGGTTCGTCAAGGCCGGCCTCGGCGGGGCGGGCACCGTCACCAACTCGCTCACCACCCGCGCCGCCTGGGCGGGCGCCTCGGAACAGACCCGGAAGGCGGCCCTCGACGGCCTCCCGTCGGTCCGGCCCGACATCGAGAAGGCCAAGGCGCTCATCAAGGAGGCGGGCGCCACCGGGAAGACGCTGACCGTCGCCACCAGCTCCATCGGTCAGGACGTCTCACTCCTCGCCACCGCCGTCCAGGCCGCCGGCACGCAGATCGGTCTCGACATCAGGCTCAAGACCATCGCGCCCAACGCGTTCACCGCGCTGTTCACCGACCCGGAGGCGCGCGAGGGCATCGACATGTTCCCGCTCACCTACTACGACTCGATCACCGATCCGCTGGACCTGCTCGCGAACTTCAAGACCGGCGCCTACATGAACTTCGCCGGCTACAGCGACAAGAAGTACGACGAGGGCGTCGAACGGGCAACGGCCGTGTACGACCCGGACGAGCGCCTGGCGATCGAGGCGGAGCTGCAGAAGCACGCCGCCGAGCAGCTGCTGTGGATCCCGGTCGCCGAGTGGCCCTCCGCCGTCTTCCTCAACAAGAGGATCACCGGCGCCCCCACCACCATCTCGTACATGTACTACCCGTGGGCGGCGGACGTGGGGGCCGCGCGGTGAGCTTCGCCAGAGTCGCCGTACGCCGGCTGGCGGAGATGACCGCCACCCTGCTGTGCGCGTCGTTCGTCGTCTACGGTGCGATGTACCTGGCGCCGGGCAGCCCTGCGAGCTTCCTGCTCGCGGGCCGCTCGGCCTCGCCCCAGGCCGTCGCCGCGATCAACGCCCAGTACCACCTGGACGACCCCTTCTTCGTGCGGTACCTGCACTGGCTCGGCGACATGGCGCAGGGCGACTTCGGGCGGTCGATCACCTATCGGACGGACGTCTCGCGGCTGCTGGCCGACCGCCTGCCCACGACGCTTCTGCTGATCTCCATGTCGCTGGTCGTGGTCGTGGTCGTCGGTCTGCTGCTCGGCCGGATCGCGGCCGTGCGCGGCGGTGCCACCGACTCCGTCGTTCTGGTCACCACCACGTTCGCCGTCGGCACCCCGTCCTTCGTCGCGGCCGTGCTCCTCCAGGCGCTGTTCGCCGTCAGACTCGGCTGGTTCCCGAGCGGGGGCGCCGGCCAGGGCCTGTTCGACCAGCTCTGGCACCTGACCCTCCCCGCGATCGCGCTCGCCCTCTATCTGGTCGGCATGCTCGCGCGGGTCACCCGTTCGGCCATGCTCGAGGCCCTCGGCAGCGAGCACGTCACCGTGGCCCGCAGCCGGGGTGTGCCCGAGCGCCAGGTCATCCGCCGGCATGTGTTCCGCAACTCGCTGGGTACCGTCCTGACGACCGGCGGCCTGGTCGTCTCGACGCTGCTGGTGTGCACGATCCTCGTGGAGACCGCCTTCGGCGTCGGCGGCATCGGTCAGCTCCTGGAACTGTCCACCTCCACCAAGGACTTCCCGACGGTCCAGGCCATCTCCCTGATCATCGTCGCCCTGTTCATGATCGTTAACTTCGTGGTCGACCTCCTGCTGCCGCTGGTCGACCCGCGGATCGCCCTCGGAGCGCGGAGGTCCGCCGCATGACCGCAGTGCTCATCCGCCGCCCCGGCCTCATGCGGGTCCGTACGGTTCGGTCGCCCCTTCACCTGTGCTGCCTGGGCTTCGTGGTGCTCGTCGTGGCCGGAGCGCTGCTCGCCCCCCTCGTGGTGCCGTACGACCCCAACGCCGTCCACCTCGGCGACGCGCTCGCCGGACCCACCGCCGACCATCTGCTCGGCGTGGACGCCGCCGGCCGCGACACGCTCTCCCGCCTGCTGCTGGGCGCCCGCACCTCGCTGCTCGGCCCCCTCGGGGTGGTCCTGTTCTCCACGCTGGCGGGCATCGGCGTCGGCATGGCCGCGGCCTGGCGGGGCGGCTGGCTCGACTCGGTGCTCTCCCGCAGCACCGAGCTGGTCTTCGCCTTCCCCGGCATGCTGCTGGCGATCCTCATCATCTCGATGTACGGCGAGGGGCTGCTGGCTCCGGTCCTCGCCCTCGCCCTCGCCTACCTGCCCTACGTCAGCCGGCTGACGCGCTCCCTGGTCCTCGCCGAGCGCGAACGCCCCTACGTGAGCGCCTACCAGGTCCAGGGCCATTCGGCGCTCCAGATCTGCCTGCGCCACATCCTGCCCAACATCGCCCCCGTCGTCCTCGCCCAGTCGACCGTCAACTTCGGCTACGCCCTCATGGACCTCGCCGGTCTCTCCTTCCTGGGCCTCGGCGTCCCGGCGCTGACCCCCGACTGGGGCCGCATGGTCTTCGACGGCCAGACCGCGGTCCAGCACGGCTACCCGCTGTCCGCGATCCTGCCCTGTGTCCTCATCGTCCTGACGGTGGTCGCGTTCAACGTCGTCGGGGAACGCTGGGCCGACCGCGTCGCCAGGAGAGACAGATGAACACATCCGACCGCCCGGCCCTGGAGATACGCGGGCTCCGGATCCACCTGCCCGGTACCGGGCGCCCCGTCCTGGACGGGATCGACCTCACCGTCGCCGGCGGCGAGACCGTCGCGCTCGTCGGCGAGTCCGGCTCGGGCAAGAGCCTCACCGCACGCAGCGCCCTGCGTCTGCTGCCGCCGGGCGCGACCGCCGAGGGGACCGTCCTCGTCGACGGCCACGACGTCCTCACCCTGGACGCCGCCCGGCTGCGCGCCCTGCGCACGGGCACCGTGGCGATGGTCTTCCAGGACCCGCGGGCGGCCGTCAACCCGCTGCGGCGCATCGGGGACTTCCTCACCGAAAGCGTCTGCCTGACCCGGACGATGACCGCCGCGCAGGCCCGTACCCGGGCCGTCGAGCTGCTGGAGGCGGTGGGCCTGGACGCCTCCGCCCTGGCGAAGTACCCGAACCAGGTGTCCGGCGGCATGCTGCAACGCGTCGTGATCGCCGCCGCTCTGATGGGGGACCCGGCCCTGCTGCTGGCCGACGAGCCCACCACCGCCCTGGACGTCACCACCCAGGCCGAGGTCGTCGCGCTGCTGGGCAGGCTGCGCGAGCGCTTCGGCACCGGGCTGCTGTTCGTCACCCACGACCTCGACCTCGCGGCGGCGATCAGCGACCGCGTGTACGTCATGTACGCCGGACGGATCGCCGAGAGCGGGCCCGCCGACGAGATCTTCGAGCGCCCCCGGCACCCCTATACGGCCGCCCTGCTGGCGTCCACCCCCCGCCTGGCGAACACGCGGGGCCGGCTTGCCGCCATCGAGGGCAGGCCCCCCGACCTCAGGGCGGCGCTGCCGGGCTGCGCCTTCGCCGCCCGCTGCGCGCTGGCCACCGAACTGTGCGAACGGCAGGCCCCGTTGCCGCTCCCCGCCCCCGGCCTGCCGGCACACCAGGCGGCCTGCCACCACAGCGACCGGCTGGGAAGGACGGCGATCGATGTCTGAGATGGTCGAGAACGTGCGGCACGGTGAGAACGCCGAGCCTGCCCTGGTGGTCAAGGGCCTGTGCAGGACCTTCGGGGCCGTACGGGCCGTGGACGACGTGTCCTTCACCGTCCCGCACGGCGGATCCCTGGGCATCGTGGGCGAGTCCGGCTCCGGCAAGACCACGACCGCCCGGATCGTCGTCGGTCTGGAGCGGGCGGACGCGGGGGAGGTCCACGTGCGAGGCCGGTCCCGGACCGTGCGGGGCCGGGGCCGGGCGCAGCGGCTCGCCCGTGCCCGCGAGGTCCAGATGGTCTTCCAGGACCCTCTCCTGTCGCTCGATCCCCGGACAAACGTCGAGGCGGCGCTCCGGGAGACGCTGCGGCTCCACTTCCCCGAGCGGGATCACGCCCGGCGGGTACGGGAACTGCTCGACCAGGTCGGCCTGGGAACACGCGCCGCCGACGCGCTGCCGCGTCAGCTCTCCGGCGGACAGCGCCAGCGCGTGGCCATCGCGCGGGCCCTGGCCGTGGAGCCGGCCGTGCTCGTCCTGGACGAGGCGGTCGCGGCCCTGGACGTGTCGGTGCAGGCGCAGATCCTGAACCTGCTCGCGGACATCAGGGAGCAGACCTCGGTCGGCTACCTGTTCATCACCCACGACCTCGGCGTGGTCCGGTGCGTCACCGACGACGTCGTCGTCATGCGGCGCGGCGCCGTCGTCGAGGCCGGGACCACCGCGGAGGTACTCGCCGCACCGCAGCACCCGTACACGCGACTCCTCCTGGAGTCCGTGCCCGGGCCCGGCTGGGACCCGGAGCGCATCGCGGTCGCCCGCCGGGCGCTCTAGGCGGCGACAGTCGACTCAGGCCAGGGTGGGTGAATGCGGTGGAACCGGTCGCTGTCGATGTGGACGACCGGCGCGTGCTGCACGCGCTGCAGCTCGACGGGCGGGCCTCGTTCGCGCGGATCGCGGCGACGCTCGGGATGTCCGAACGCACGGTCTCGCGCCGCTACCACAGGCTGCGTTGCCGGCTGGCGCTCCGCGTGGTCGGTGTCACCCGCCCCGCTGCCGGTGAGCAGGAGGACTGGTTCCTGCGCGTCACGGCCCCGAGCACATCGATCGAGGCCGTGGCTCGCAGACTCGCCGGCCGCGACGACACCTCGTGGATCGCGTTGCTGGCCGGCGACGGCGCACTCACCGGCATCCTGCGCGTGCCCGCGCCGACCGCGCCGATCGGCGACCGTACGGGGGCGCTCGAACAACTCCGGCGCAGTGCCGACATCGCGACCGTGACCGCACAGCGGCTGCTCGCGCCGATCTCCAGCGCCGGCGGATCGCCGGGGCGCCTTGAGGCACTCACGGCGGGGGAGCGCGAGGCACTCGCTCCCGGCACGGCAGTGGATCGCGCGGCCCCGCCGTCCGCAGGCCACCCGCTGTCCGACCAGGACGCACGCCTGCTGCGGCTCCTCGCTTCCGACGGGCGTACGAGCAACGCCCGCCTGGCCCGGGCGTCCGGCACCTCGGAGTCGACCGTCCGCCGCCGCATCGCCGAGCTCACCGGCAGCGGCATGCTGGCGTTCGAGGTCGAGGTCGACTCCACGCGCTACGGACGGCAGGTCGACGTACTCTGCTGGCTGGACGTACAGCCCGCCGCGCTCGGCGCCGTCGCGGCCGCCCTCGGCTCCCATCCCGAGGTCGCATTCGCCGCGACGACCACGGGCAGCACCGGCCTCCTCGCGCTCCTCGAACTGGCCGACGCCGGCGAACTGCACCGCTACCTCGTCGAGCGCGTCGCCGCCCTCCCCGGCGTGCATCGCGTACGGACGGACATCGTCGCGCGGTGGATCAAACGAGCGGGGCCGCTCGGCGCCGTACGCGGGTAGCCGCCGGGGCCCTCAGCGGAGCTCGCTGTTGTAGTCGGTCCGCGGGTCGTAGCGCGGCGGGAGGAGCGCGGGGTACGGCCTGCGGCGTACCGACCGCTGCCACCACTTGTCCGCGTGCCGCAGCGACTGCAGCACGCCCCACATCCGGGCGTCCTTGGCGAAGAACTCCCGCACCTCCGCCTCCGACAGGTCGATCTCCAGCGCCTCCCGCGCCTGGCGCAGGACGAAGCCGAGATGGCGGTCGAGGCCGAGCCTGACCAGGTTGCCGGCGAAGTCGCGGACCGCGGTGCGCGGGGTGTGGTACGCGTCGATGACGGCCGGCAGCACCAGGCGCGCCAGGGCCGGGCGCAGGACGGCCGGGTAGCCGCGGACGAACAGCGCGGTCGACAGGCGGTCCGCCCCCGAGGCATCGCGGAGGAACGGCGTCGACACGTCCAGCATCGCCAGGCTTCCGTCCGCGCGCACATGCCAGTTGGTCAGCTGCGGATCGAGGGACGCCTTCTCGTCCACGCCGCGGCCGATCGCGTCGAGCACCGCGGCGAGGATCGCCTCCGCCTGCGCCGGGGTGCCGGTCCGGCAGCGGGTGATCGCGAGATCGTCCGCCGGGAGCAGGGGCTGGACCAGGTAGCCGAGCGTGCCCCACCTGGGGTGCTCGACCACGTGCAGCGCGGTGTCCACGACCGGCACCCCGCGCTCCTCCATGGCGGCGGTCCAGTCCGTCAGCACCCCGCGGTACGTGTCGAGCTCGGCGCGGGTACGGAACGGGGGCAGGCGTTTGACGACGATGCCGGGATCGGCCGGCGGCCAGGCCACGGCGAGGGTGATCTCGCCGTAGCCGACTATGCCGAGGTCGTCGGGGTCCCCCGCCTCGACGCACGCGTCGATACGGGCGTGGGCCTCGGCGATCAGCTGGGAATCAGGTTCGACGTGCACGCGAGCTCCTCGCTGTCGAGGCGTGCGCTCCGTCCGGCGCACGGGTGCCGAGAACGCTAGGCCGAGGCATCGAGGGCGGTGAAACAGCGAAGCCGGGAGACGCCACAAGCGATCTTTGTCACACGTCCGTTCGGAGAGCCGCCGCCGAACACGGAGGTAACAACCGGCCGTTGTGAAGGTACCGGCGATCGGTGTTTCCGCTGCCGGGGCGACCGGCCCAGCATGGGCCCATGGACGACCTGGAGATCCTCATCATCGGAGCCGGCGTGTGGGGCTCGGCGGCAGCCGCCCGCCTCGCACGGCGCGGCCACGACGTACTCGCCCTCGACCGCTGGGCGCCGCCGCACGCCCACGGCTCCCACAGCGGCAGGACCCGGCTGGCCCGCCAGTCGATGCACGAGGGCGCCGACTATGTGCCGCTCAGCGAGCAGACCTTCGCGATGTGGGGTGAGCTGGAGGCCGAGTACGGCGTGGAGATCCTGCGCCGCGACGGCGCGCTGCTCATCGACCGCGCCGACGGCCCGCTGAACGGCGCGAGCCGGGCCTCGCTCGACCTCGGCGGCTGGGACTACGAGATCTGGTCCCCCGAGCGGACCATGGCCGCGTACCCGGCGCTGCACGTCGCCGAGGACGAGGTGGCGATCTGGGAGCCCGGTGCGCGGCTGCTGTTCGTCGAGCCGGCGCTCGCCGCGCTGCAGGAGGACGCCCGCCGGCACGGTGCGCGCTTCGCCCTCGGGGAGGCCGCCCTGTCCTGGTCCGTCGACGGCGACGGCGTCCAGGTCAAGACCGACAAGCGGACGATCCGCGCCGACCGGCTGCTGATCACCGCCGGGGTCTACGGCCCGGACCTGATCGGGCTGGACCTGCCGCTGCAGGTCGAGCGGCAGATCCTGGTCACCTGGGACGCCGGGCCCGAGCTCACCGGCGCCCCGCTGCTGTACTGGATCGACCCCCGGCTCGGCCCGGACTCCGGCGCGTACGGCTGCCCCGAGCCGGGCGGCGGGTTCAAGTTCGCGCTGCACCACGAAGGCGTCGTCGGCCACCCCGACAGCCTCGACAAGGAGGTGCGGGAGGCCGACCTGCAGGCCGTCCGGGACGTGCTCGCCCGGCGTATCCCCGGGCTGACCCGCGCACCGCTGTCCGCCACCACCTGCATGTACACCAACACCCCCGACGTGGGCTGGGTCTTCGACCGGCACCCCGCGGGCGACCAGGTCGTGTACGCGACCGGGGACTCGGGCCGCTCGTTCCGGTACGCGCCGGCCATCGGGGAGGGCCTCGCCGACCTGGTCGAGGGGCGGCCCCGGCCGGACCTCGCCTTCCTCGGCGCCGACCGGTTCGGAGCCTGACTCAGGCGGGACCGGTCCCGCGGTGCGGCGGCCGCCCGGCGGTCCGCGGTACGCCCCCGGTGTGCGGGGGGCGTTCCCGGACCGCCGTCGCCGCGGCGACCAGGTCGGCGAGGACGGGGCTGGTGGCGTCCCGCGCCCACGCGAGGGCGACGACCGACGGCGCCAGGTCCGTGATCGGGACGAACGCGAGGCCGGGCGGGTGCGGCCAGCGCGCCGCCGTGGCCACGCTGATCGACATCGCGCCCCGGGTCGCGACCAGCAGCATCTCCTCGTCCAGCGTGGACACCTCGTGCGAGACGCGGGGCTGCGCCCCGCCGCGGGCGTCCACGGCCAGCCAGAAGTCGTCCCACCGGCGGTCCCGGGTACGGCACACGATGAGCGGCGCGTCCGCGACCTCGGCGAACGTGACGGATGCCCGGGCTGCCAGGGGGTGGGACTCGTGCACCAGCAGGACCCGCGGATCGTGCAGCAGGTCGAGGTGGTCCAGGCCGTCGCAGCCGAGCGGCAGGCGGACGAACGCGGCGTCGGCCCCGCCGTCCGCGAGCCCGGCCGACGGATCGCTGAGCGGCGCCTCCCGCAGCTCGACCCGTACCTGGGGCCGGAGTCCGGCGAAGGCGGCCAGGATCGGAGCCGTCAGATCGAGCGCGGCACCGGTGGAGAAGCCGACGCGCAGCCGCTCGGCCCCGGAGCCGTCGAGGGAGCGCAGCGCGCGCTCCGCCCGGTCCGTACACGTGATCATCGACTCCGCGTACGGCAGCAGCACGTGCCCCGCGTCGGTGAGGCGCACATAGCGTGTGGTGCGTACGAACAGCGCGGCCCCGACGCCCAGTTCCAGCCGCTGGATCTGGGCGCTGAGAGCCTGCTGGCTCATGTGCAGCCGCTGTGCCGCCCGCGAGAAGTTCAGCTCGCTCGCCACGGTGAGGAACGAGCGCAGCAGCCGCGTGTCGAGGTGCACGGCGGGCGCCTACGCGTCGGGCCCGGTCGTCCCGGCCGTCAGGCCGGTCAGCACCCGGTCCAGCGTGGTGATGAGCAGTTCGGCGTCGGCGGCGGTGAACACGAGCGGCGGGCGGATCTTCAGCACGTTCCCGTACCGCCCGGTGATCCCGATGAGGACACCCGCCTCCCGCATGGCGTCGGGGATCCGCCGGGCGAGCGCCGCGGCCGGGGTGCGCGTCCCGCGGTCCTCGACGAGTTCCACCCCCAGGAACAGGCCGAGCCCCCGCACGTCGCCGATGACGGGGTGCCGCTCCATGAGCTGCTCCAGCCGGGCCCGCAGGACGGCCCCGACCTCGCGGCACCGGCTGGTCAGGTCGTCGCGCTCGCACACCTCCAGCACGGCCCTGCCGGCGGCGGCCGACACCGGGTTGCCGCCGAAGGTGTTGAAGTAGACGGCGCGGGAGGCGAACTCCTGGGCGATCTCCCGGGTCGTGACCACGATGCCGACGGGGTGGCCGTCGCCCATCGGCTTGCCCAGGGTGACGATGTCGGGCGTGACCCCGTAGTGCTCGAACCCCCACCAGCGCCCGGTGCGGGCGAGCCCGGCCTGCACCTCGTCGGCGATGCAGAGTCCGCCCGCGGCCCGTACGTGCTCGTAGGCGAGGCGGAAGTAGTCCGCGGGGGCCTCAAGCGTCCCCTGGGTGTCGAAGACGGTGTCGCACATGAACGCCGCGGTTCCGTGGCCGCGTTCGTCCAGTACGGCGGTCGCGTCGGCGACGAGTCGCGCGTACCGGGCGCCGAGGTTGTCGTCACGGTCGCGGCGGAACGGGCCGCGGTAGGTGTTCGGCGGCTCCACCGCCACCAGCCAGTCCGGACGGTCCGCCGGGTCGGGGTGCAGCACGGTGGACAGCGCGTCGACGACCGTCGAGTTGCCGTGGTACGCGCCCTCCATCACCACGGCCCCGTGGCGGCCGGTCACGGTGCGGGCGATGCGCAGGGCGAGGTCGTTCGCCTCGGTGCCGCTGCAGACGAACGTGCACACGTCGAGGCCGTCCGGCATCAGCGAGGTGAGCTTCTCGGCGTACTCGACGACCGTCTCGTGCAGATAGCGGGTGTGGGTGTTGAGCCGCCCCGCCTGTTCGCTGAGTGCCGTGACGACGTCGGGGTGGCAGTGCCCGACGGAGGCGACGTTGTTGTAGCAGTCGAGGTAGCGACGCCCGTCGCTGTCGAAGAGCCAGACGCCCTCGCCGCGGACGAGGTGGACCGGGTCGTCGTAGAACAGGACGCTGTTGCCCACGTGCTTCAGGCGCCGCTCGATCAGGTCCCGGTTGGCGGCGTCGGCGCGGAACTCGTCCAGCCCGAGGTGCGCCGCACCGAGCAGGGCCGGCCGGCCGCGGTGGTCTTCGGTGGGCATGGCTCTCCTCATATGCGGCTACTGAAACTCGAATCCGATCGAGTCAGCGCACGCTATGGCGCGGGGAGGCGTAGGTCAAGAGTCCGCCGCGGTCCGTGCGGCGGGGGGCAGCTCGGCGGGCAGGTAGGTGCGCAGGTACGCGACGGCCGCGCGGACCGCCTCCGCCGCCATGTCGTCGGTGATCCGGCCGTGGCGCAGCATCGACAGGGAGTAGAACAGATCGATGATCTCCACGGCGTGGAAGTACAGGTCCCCGTCCCGGGGCATGGCCGGGAGCTCGAACACGGCGGTGATGTGATCGCGCAGGATCGAGCCCAGGAGGAGGTCGTTCTCGCGGTCGGAGCGCTTGAACTCCGGCGGCGCCTTGCTGCCGATCAGCAGTTGCCGGGCGTCGGGCCGCGCCGCGTAGAAGTCGACCGCGCGCCCGGCGCACACCGTGATCACGTCCTCCCACGCGGTCAGTTGCGCCGCGGGGATCGGAGCGGCGAGCACCTCGGCCAGGTCGGCCCCGATCTGCTCGGTCAGCGCGGCGAACGCCTCGGTCGCGTTCGCGTAGAAGTAGTACGCCGACCCGGTCGGGATGTCCGCGGCCCGGGCCAGGTCCTGCAGGCTGATCCCGTCGAGTTCGCGTTCGCCCAGCAGCCGGCTCGCCGCGGCCAGCAGCTCGGCCCGGCGCCGGCGGCCGCGCGCCTGGGGCCCGCGGGTCCTGGCGCCGCCGTTGGGAGGGTCGGCCGGCTCGGCCATGGTCGGCATGCTCCTTCTCGGCGGGACGGCTGGTGCGGTCACTGTATGCGCTCGCGGTGGATTTCTGTGTACGGACTCTTGACGGATCGGAGTGTGATGTCTCTTACTCGAAAAAATTTGAGTTTGAACCTGGAGCGCGAGTGACCGACTTCTATGATCTGCCTCTCCGGGAGCAGGCCGACCGGCTGACCCTGCTGGCACGAACGGCGTGCTCCGCCTGGGACTTCGGCGCCGCTCCGGAGGTCACGCTGCTCAAGTGCCGGGAGAACGCCGTGTTCCGCGTGGACGCCGGCGGCAGCCGGCACGTCCTGCGGGTGCACCGGGCCGGATACCACACCCCGCGGGCCCTGGAATCGGAGCTGGCGTGGATGACCGATCTGCGGCGCTCCGGCATCGCCACCCCCGCCGCCGTACCGAACCGGCAGGGCCGGCTCGTCGAGCAGGTCACGCACGACGGCGTGCCCGAGCCGCGCCTGGTCGACGTGCTCACCTGGGTCGACGGCCTGCCCATGGGCTCGCTGGAGGACGGAGTCGCCGCGGACCACGACGCGGTGGCGGCCTTCCGCGAGACGGGCCGGCTGATGGCCCGGCTGCACAACCACGCGCAGCACTGGGAGCGGCCCGACGGGTTCGTACGGCACGCCTGGGACCTCGACGGACTGCTCGGCGAGGAGCCCCTGTGGGGGAGGTTCTGGGAGCTCCGGGCGCTGGACGGCGCGCAGCGGGCGGTGGTGCTCGCCGCCCGTGAGCGGGCCCGCGCGGAGCTGGCGGAGTTCGGGGCGGGCGAGGACCGCTACGGGCTCGTCCATGCCGACTTCCTGCCGGAGAACCTGCTGGTCGACGGTGACAGCGTGCAGCTGATCGACTTCGACGACGCGGGCTTCGGCTGGCACCTGTTCGACATCGCGACCTCCCTGTTCGTGGTCGCCGACTCGCCTGAGTTCGAGGCCGTCCTCGCCGCGTTCGTCGCCGGCTACCGCACCGAGCGGGAGCTCCCGGACGGGCATCTGGACCGGCTGCCCCTGTTCTTCCTGCTGCGGGGGCTCACCTACCTCGGGTGGCTGCACACCCGCAAGGAGAGCGAGACGGCACGGGAGATGACCCCCGTGCTGGTGCCCGCCGTCACTGCGCTGGCCGAGGACTACCTCGCCGCGGCCCGCGCCCGGACCTGAGACCCCCGTCCGGGCCGGTGCCGCGAGCACCGGACGGTCGCTTCTTCTCTGCTCCACCCCATCGGACAAGGACAGAACCCCCATGACTGAACCCTCTTCGCCCGCGGTTCCGGCCGCCCAGCCCCTCCTCGCCGGTGCCGGCGGCGCACCCGCGCACGGACCGGCGCGCCGCGGGCATCTGGCCGTGATCTGTGCGACGTACGCGGTCGCGGCGATCGTCTTCAACGTCGCGCCCGGCTTCATCAGCGCGCTGATCGACGGCTACCACTTCACCGAGACCGAGGCCGGCCTGGTCGCGACCGCCGACATGCTGGCCATGGCCGCCACCGGATTCCTCGCCGGCCCCGCGCTGGCGCGCCGGTCGCGGCGCCGGCTGCTGGGCGCGGGCGCCGCGCTCGTGGCGCTCGGCAACGCGCTGTCCGTCGTCGTCGGCAGCCTCGGCGGGCTCCTCGCGACCCGGGTGGTCGCCGGTGTGGGCACCGGGCTGCTGCTCGTGTTCGCGAACACGATGGCGGCGACCACCCGCAACCCGACCCGCTCCTACGGGCTGGCCACGATGACCGCGACGGTCGTGGGCGCCTTCCTCCTCGTCGTGACCCCCATGGTCGTCTCGGCCGCCGGGTACGAGTCGTTCTTCGTCATCCTGGCGGTGTTCGGTGCCGTCGTCGCCCTGTTCGTCCCCGGCGAGCCCGCGGCCCCGGCCGCCACCCCGGCGGCCGAGACGGGCACAGACCGGCTGAGCCCCGCGCTGCTGCGGCTGCTCAGCGTCGCGGCGATGGCGATGATGGTCGTGCAGTCGGCGTTCTACGCCTTCGCGCAGCAGGCGGGCGAGGACGCCGGGCTCTCGTCCGGCGCGGCCGGTGCCGTGCTGTCCGTCGGCTACATCGGCGGCATCGTCACCTCCGCGCTGGCCGCCTGGCTGGGCAACCGGTGGGGCCGCTGGACGCCGGTCGCGCTGGGCATGGTGCTGCAGGCCGCGGCCTCGGTGGTGGTCCTCAGCGGGCCCGGCGCCACGGTCGCCGGCGCCGCCCTGATCGCCCAGAGCGCCACGCTGTTCTTCGGCATCCCCTATCTGCTCGCGCTCAACGCCGAGGCGGACGCCAGCGGCCGTTTCTCCAACATCGGCGTCGGCCTGTTCTTCCTCAGCCTGGCGGTCGGCCCCTTCGTCGGCGGCCTGCTGCTGGACGCCTTCGGGTACGCGGGCGTGGCGGTCGCCGTGGTCGTCGGCACGGTGGCCGGTCTGATCGCCCTGGCGCCGGTGACGCGCGCCCTCGCGGCGCGCGACGCCGACCGTACGACCGCCGCCCCCGGCGCCTGACCCACCACCGAAAGGACCCCCACGATGTCCACGTACACCGAAGACAGCGAGCAGACCGCGGACCGCGCGCTCACCGCTCTGGCAGCCGGGGAGGAGACCTGGTCGCGGACCGGCACCGCGGCACGCCGCCACCTGCTGGGCAAGCTGGGCGACCTGGTCGCCGAGTGCGCCGAGGAGTGGGTCGCGACCGCGGCCCGGATCAAGGGGCTGGCGGACGACTCACCGCTCGTCGGCGAGGAGTGGATCAGCGGACCGTGGGCGACGCTCGGCTACGCCCACGCGCTCGGCCGTACGCTCGACCGGCTGGCCCGCGGCACCGACCCGCTCGCCGGGCTCAGGCTGCGCACCGCCCCCGGCGGCCGGGTCGCCGTCCCCGCGCTGCCCGCCGGCGGCTACGACCGGCTGCTGCTGAGCGGCTTCTCCGCCGACGTGTGGATGCCGCCGGGCGTGACCGAGGACGAGGTGCGGCGTACGGCGGGCCTCGGCGCCCGTACGCCGGAGCAGACCGACGGCATCACGCTGGTGCTGGGAGCGGGCAACATCTTCTCGATCGCGCCGCTCGACGTCCTGTACGCGCTGCACGCCGACAACCGCGTCGTGGTCCTCAAGCTCAACCCGGTCACCGACCCGCTGCTGCCGGTCTTCGAGAAGATCCTCGCGCCCTACACCGAGCTGGGTGTCGTACGGATCGTCCGCGGCGGTGCCGAGACGGGCTCGGCCCTGGCGTACGACGACCGCGTCACCGCCGTGCACATGACCGGCAGCGAGCGGACCCACGACGCGGTCGTCTGGGGTACGGGCCAGGCCGGCGCCGACGCCCGCACCGCGGGCACGCCGCGCCTCGCCAAGCCCATGACCTCCGAACTCGGCGGCGTCTCGCCCGCCATCGTCGTCCCGGGCCGCTGGTCCGCGGCCGATCTGAGGTTCCAGGCCCAGCACATCGCCACCCAGCGGCTGCACAACGCCGGCTCCAACTGCATCGCGACGCAGGTGGTCGTCGTCTCCTCGGACTGGCCGCAGAAGGAGGCGTTCCTGCGCGAGCTGCGGGCCGCGCTGGACGCCGCGCCGGACCGCCCGGTGTGGTACCCGGGCGGCCCGGAACGCGTCGAGGCCGCGCGTGGCAGCCGCCCCTCGATGCCCGGCGCGGTGGCCGACCGCGTGCTGCTCACCGGTCTTGACCTGGCCGACGCCACCGACCCCGCCTTCTCCACGGAGTACTTCGCCCCGGTGCTCGGCGTCGCCGAACTCCCGGGCGCCGGCCTCGACTTCCTCAACGCCGCGATCCGCTGCGCCAACGACGCCCTGCGCGGCACCCTCGGCGCCAACGTGGTCATCGACCCCGCGACGCGCCGCCGGATGGGCGCGGACTTCGACACGGCCCTCGCGGAACTCCGGTACGGGACGATCGGCGTCAACGCCTGGACCGGCGTCGGCTATCTCACCCCGCACGCCACCTGGGGCGCGTTCCCCGGGCACACCGTCGACGACGTGCAGAGCGGCATCGGCGTCGTACACAACGCGCTGCTGCTGGACCGGCCCGAACGCACCGTCGTCCGCGGGCCGTTCCGCCCGGCCCCCCGCGCGATCCTGCGCGGCGAGTGGTCGCTGAGCCCGAAGCCGCCGTGGTTCGTCTCGAACCGCACCGCCGCGACGACGGGACGGCGCCTGGTCGCGTTCCAGGCGCGCCCGCGCGTCTCCGCGCTGCCCGCGGTCTTCGCGTCCGCCCTGCGGGGCTGACCGCGGGCCGGCGCGGCACGTATCAACGACAGACCGAGAAACCGAGAAAGAGACACCGACCCATGGCCAACCTCGCCCGACTCGCCGCCGACCCGCCCGCGCACCTCGCGGACCAGCCCGCGTTCCGGCTCGACGAGCAGGTCCTCACCTACGCGGGCCTCGACGACGCGACCGCCCGCATCGTCAGCTGGCTGCGGGCGCTGGACGTACGTCCCGGCGACCGGGTGGCCGTCATGCTGCCCAACGTCGTCCAGTTCCCGGTCGTCTACCACGGCATCCTCCGCGCGGGCGCGGTCGTCGTGCCGGTGAACCCGGTGCTGCGCGAGCGGGAGATCGCGTACTACCTCGGCGACTCCGGCGCCAAGGTCCTCTTCGCCTGGCACGAGCTGACCGGCGCGGCGGTCGCCGCGGCGGACGGCACGCAGACCGACGTCGTCGTGGTCGACCCGGCGGAGTTCGCCGACCGGCTCGCGGCGTACGAACCCGCGCCCGGCCTGGTGGAGCGCGAGGACGCCGACACCGCGGTGATCCTCTACACCTCGGGGACCACCGGCCGCCCCAAGGGCGCCGAGCTCACCCACGGCGGCCTGCGCCGCAACGTCGAGGAGTCCGTGCGCCTCTTCGGAATCGGCGCGGGCGACGCCGTACTCGGCGGGCTTCCGTTCTTCCACTCCTTCGGGCAGACCTGCGGCATGAACGGCGCACTCGCCGCGGGGGCCACGGTCACCCTGCTGCCCCGCTTCGACCCGGCGAAGGCCCTCGACATCCTGCGGCGCGACCGGGTCACGGTCATGCTCGGAGTGCCGACGATGTACGTCGCGCTGCTGAACCACCCGGACCGTGCGTCCTTCGACACCGACGCGCTGCGGGTCTGCGTCTCCGGCGGCGCGTCGCTGCCGGTCGAGGTGCTGCACGGCTTCGAGGCCGCCTTCCGGTGCGTGATCCTCGAGGGCTACGGGCTGACGGAGACCTCTCCGCTCGCCTCGTTCAACCACCCCGACCGTCCCCGCAAGCCGGGATCGATCGGCACGCCCATCCGCGGTGTGGAGTTCCGGCTCGTCGACGACGGTCTCGACGACGTGCCCGAGGGCGAGGCGGGGGAGATCGCGATCCGCGGCCACAACGTCATGAAGGGCTACTGGAACGGGCCCGAGGCCACCGCGGAGGCCGTCCGCGACGGCTGGTTCCGCACCGGCGACATCGCGCGCCGGGACGAGGACGGCTACTACTACATCGTCGACCGGAAGAAGGACCTCATCATCCGCGGGGGCTACAACGTGTACCCGCGCGAGGTCGAGGAGGTGCTCTACCAGCACCCCGCCGTCGCCGAGGCCGCGGTGATCGGCGTCCCGCACGCCACCCACGGCGAGGAGGTGGCCGCCGCGGTCGCGCTGAAGCCGGGCGCCGTCGCGGACCCCGACGAGCTGCGGGCCCACGTCAGGGAGCGGGTCGCGCCGTACAAGTACCCGCGCCGGGTGTGGCTCGTCGACGCGCTGCCGAAGGGCCCGACCGGCAAGATCCTCAAGCGCGAGATCCACCCGCCCGAGGATCCGACGGGTCTGTGACCTGATCCCGGGGCGGATGATCGCCCTGAACGGCGAACCGCTCCGGAGCCCGACTCGGGCTCCGGAGCGGTTCGGTGACCTCACGGTGTCAGGGGCGTGGGAGCCCGTTGACGGCCACCTCCAGCAGGTCGGTCGTCGGGCCGTTCGAGCCGGCGTCGAAGACGAGCTTCACGTACTGGGCGCGGGCGGTGACCGGATAGCGGTCGTAGAAGCCGAAATAGGCCGTTCCCGTGGGGCCGTTGACCGTGCCGGCGTCCGTCCAGGTCTCGCCGTCGGTGCTGGTCTGGATCCTGATCGTCTTCGGTGTGTTGACGTACTTCTGGTCCAGCGTGTTGAAGTCGATGTCGATGCTCGAGAGGTCCGACTCGGCCGGAAGCCGGAACTGAAGCCAGGACTGCTCCGTCCCGGGCACCGACCACTTCGACTGGTCGAACCGGTCGGCCTCGATGAGCCTGTCGTCGGTGAGGTTCGACACCGCGTCGGCCTGGTGGCCGGCGGTGATCTCGGCGTCGCTCGCGAGGTTCCGGTGGGGCAGCAGGTCCAGGAAGACCCTGTTCGTCGTGAAGGTCCTGCCGTCCAGCGTCACGTCCGCCCAGACGACTCCCCGGGTGGGTGCCTCGACCTGCGGAGTGGTGATCCGGTGCGGCTTGAACGCGAACGTGTCCACCTCGCGGATGGCGACCGGCTTGTACCTGTCACCCGCCGTCAGATCGACGACGCCCGCGTGCCAGTTGATCCGGGCCGTGTCCAGGCTGATGGGCCCGCCGGTGGCCGACCTGCCCTCAAGCGTGTACCCGAGCCCGTCGTTCAGGCCGAACTCGCCGTAGGCCTCCTTCCCCTCCACCAGCAGCGACGCGCTGATCATGTCCTCGGCGACGTGGACCAGGCGGTCCCTGACCCGCACCTTCAGCGTGTCCTGCTTGGTCACGCCCTCATGGGTGCCCCGCACCGTGATGGTCGCCGTGCCGTCCGACACCGCCGTCACGACTCCGCTCGGCTGCACGTCGGCCACCCCGGGGTCCGAGCTGGTGTACGTCACGTCCGACAGGGGGGCGCCGAGCGCGGGATACGTCATATAGCCCTCGGCCTTGACCTGCAGCTCTCCCGGCGTCCGCTGCTCGGCGGTCGCGGTGAGGTCGGTCAGCCGGTACCGGCGCTCCGGGTTGTCGGTCACGATCTTCACGATCGTGTCGATCGGGTCCTCGTGGGCGTTGGCCATGTTGATGGTCAGGCTGTCGCCCTCCTGGCGGAAGGAGGTGACCGGGGTGTCGGTGTTCAGCCATTTCACGGACGTCACCCGATCCTTGACCGGGCGAATGGTCAGGGACCTGTCGTTGATCGCGGCGAAGCCCTTCTTGCCGTCCGGCCCCTTCATGATGTGCAGGTAGACGTTGTTGTCCCGCGCGGTCGCGTAACCCCACTGCGGGCCGGTCGTGCTGTTGGGGCGGGCGAACTTCTCGTAGTTCCCGCGGCCGTCGTCCTCGTAGCCGTAGCCGGCCAGGAAGTACGGTGTCGTGCCCGTGGTGGACTCGTGCCGCTCCGGCCTGCCCTTCGGCGCGAACCAGCCGGCGAGCCCCTCTCGTACGTCGATGAACTCCTGTACGGCCTTCGGATACCGCGTGGCGATGTCCTCGGGGGAGTTGAAGTTCGGACCGCGGCTGTCGATGACGCTCTGGTCGTTGTTGTCGACGAGGCCCCGGCCGGCGTTCATCAGCATCTCCTTGGTGACCTGCCGGAAGTCGTCGCGCTTGCCGTAGTACGGCGACAGCATGTTCTTCGTGTGGATCATCTTCCACGGCTCCATGACCGTCCGCTTCAGCAGATGGTTCCCGTGCACCGCGGCGTAGATGCCGGACGCCTCGTCGGTGCGCAGGTCCGGATCGCCGTACTCGACGCCCCAGGCGTTCGAGTTCACGACGATGTCGTTGCTGTAGTTGCGGATGAGGCTGTACATCACGTCGTAGTTGGCGTTGGGCATCGCCTGCGGACCGTCGAAGTACAGGTAGTCCGGGTCGTAGCGGTGGATGAGGTCAGCGACGTTCTGCACCAGGACGTCGGTGGAGTAGTGCTGCAGACCGCCGCCCTCGGTGGCGTAATAGAGGCCGAACCTCATGCCGTGCCGCTTCACCGCCTGCTCGTACTGCCGGAGCCCGTCCACCACCTTCCCGTTCCCGTCCTTGGGGAGGTACTCCGCCCTGATGTGCTTCGGGTCCGCGAACTTCGACGGCCAGAAGTAGTTCTGCTGGAGTGATTCGACCGACACCAGCGAGTGTCCCTGGCGCTTCGCCCTCTCCGCCCAGCGGTCGACGGAGAAGTTCGGGTCCACGAAGTAGTCGTACGTCGGGGTGGCATGGGTCAGGGCGCCGACCCGTCCTTCCTCGAACCACTTGTTGGGGCGTTCCTTCACCGTGATGGTGAAGTCCTTGGACGCGGTGTTCCCGTCCCTGTCGGACACCTGGACGGTGAAGTGGTGGTCGCCCGGTTCTGTGGTGCCGTCGATGATGCCCTTGGTGCTGTTCAGATCGACCTTCCCGTCGACCAGTCCGGTCGCGATGGAGCCGTCGGGGTCGAGCTCCAGACCGCCGGGCAGCTTCCCGTCGACGATCTTCCAGGTGTAGCCCGGCGCGCCGCCGGCGGCCATGAACCGGAAGGGTGAGGCGGAGACGCCGTACTTGTTGGAGGCCGCCGACTTGTTCCAGACGTACGGCCACTCCCGGTAGCCGGTGGGCATGTCGTTCGTCGGGAGGGCGGTGCCGACCGGCTCGTCGGTCGAGAGACCCTGCGAGGCGATCTGCAGGTCGTCCGACGGCCCCGTCACGGAGTTCGCCAGATCACTGATCCTGTTGCCGTTCTCATCGGCCACCCGGCCGTAGAACCCCAGATAGGACACGTTCTGGTCCTTGGCGACCGGCACGCCGTTCGCGTTCACGTCCTCCGTGTAGGTGTGTTTGATCTGAACCATCAGCTTGTTCCAGCCCGCCCGCAGCTGGACGGCCTGCTTCGTCAGGTCCTTCTGCACCTCCACCGGGGTGCTCGGATTCGTCAGGCACCGGTCGTTCGCGTACAGCCGGTACGAGCCGCTCGCGCCGACGCCGAAGTACGCCTGACGCTCGACCGGGCTGTACACGTACGTGTGCGCGTAGACGTACTTGTTCCTGGTGTCGACGCCCTTCTTCACGGTGAAGTACCCGTGGAGGTCCTGGTAGTCGTCGTAGGTCCGGTTGTAGATCCGGTCGTCGAAGTACTCCCACTTCCGGCTGTCGCCGCCGGCGCCGAGCGGCTCGCCCAGCTTCGGCGCGATGCTCGCCGTGCCGTCGACCGGTGGCGTCGCGCTTTCGCACCCGTACTGCTCGTCGACGACCGGTGAGTCGAACGGACCCGACACCAGCCACGAGTTGATGAACGGAGCGCTCCCCGCCACCTGCTGCGCCTGCGCCTGCTCCGCCGCCGGCGCGCCGAACAGGAGTGAGGCGAGTGTCATCACTCCCAGGAGTGGTACGAACCGCCTGAATCGTCTGCTCACTGCTGAGGACCCTTCCATCGGTGACGCTTCGCGATGAGCCGAAGCTTCACATGCATGGATCGGGCTGCCTATGGATAGTTCAGAGTAATCCTTGGATTCTCGGGCCGCGTGGGGCGGCCCACCCCGCCGGGTGGGCCGCCCCGGTGCCGTTCGGCGAGCTGCCGGTAGGCGGCGCCCTACGCCGGGGCCCGCGTCAGCAGCGGGGAGCGGGTTTGCTGAACGTGGTGTTGCTGGGGTTGGTGACGTAGTAGTCGGAGACCCAGTAGCCGTTGTCGAGCTTGTTCCAGACCCAGGTCGTGCCGACCTTGGAGCCGCCTTTCTGGCAGGCGACCCAGGCCAGGGCGCCGTTGGGCAGGGAGCCGACGGCGTCGTACGAGGTGGAGGGGCCGGTGCGCTGCTTCAGGCCGGTGGGGGCGTTGACCTGCCAGGGGTAGCGGCACTTGGGCAGCGGCGGGCTGAAGGTGGTCTTCGAGGGGGTCGAGACGTAGGAGTCGGGGACGTAGCTGCCGTCGGTGAGTTTGTCCCAGACCCAGGTGGTGCCGACCTTGGTGCCGGACGCCTGGCAGACGACGCCGACCGCGGAGGCGGCGGGGTAGGTCGTGACGGCGGTCGCGGTGGCGTTCGGGGCGGTGCGGGCGGTCAGGGCCTTGGCCGCCGTGTAGGTGTGGGCGACGGTGGCGGTGGGGGCGTCGACGAGGTTGCGGTCGATGGGCTGGGTGACGCCGCCCCAGGTCTCGGTGACGTCGCCCTGGTACTGCTTGGCGCGCTGGTGTACGGACCACTTGGTGTCCGTGATCCCCGTCCAGCCCTTGAGCGAGGCGACGCCGTCGTAGCGGGCGATCCACAGGGCGTCGGGGCGGGCGTAGGCGGTGGAGTGGTACGCGTCGGCGAGGTTCGCGGCGCCCAGGTTGAGGTTCAGGTACGCGCCGGCCAGGTAGCCGGACGCGTGCAGCTTCCTGGTCCAGCCGGAGAGGTAGGACAGCACCGAGTCGCGGCAGGCGGTGTCGGCGGGGTCGTAGTGCTCGATGTCGTTGTACAGGGCTGATCCGGGCAGCATGCCGCGCTCCTTGGCCCCGGCGACGGCCTCGGTGGCGGCGGCGGTGCCCTGGGTGTAGGCCGTGGCCTTGGTCAGGGAGATCTTCTGGTCGGTGGCGCGGGCGCCGCACGCGGGCTGCAGGCCCTTGTGGATGGGCAGCAGCCTCCAGCCCAGCCGGCTGACCTCGGTGACGTAGGCGGCGGTGAGTTCGGCCTGGGTGCAGGTGCGGTTGACGCCGCTGATGTAGACGCCGAGCCCGCGGTACGGGGAGGCCGCCCACGCCTTGATCGTCGTCAGGGGCGGGGCGGTGCAGGCGTCGAACGCCTTGCCGCTGAACCAGGTGGCCGAGCCGGCCGACGGGTAGCCGACGGACGTGTCGGGTTCCGCGGTCGCCGAGTCGGTGAGCGCGAGGGGCACCGCCACCGCGGCGGCGGCAGCGGCCGCCACGACGGCGATCAGCCTGCGGCGCCCCTTGCTCAGGGCATGACGACGACCACGGCGTACGAAGGACACGGCGGACACTCCCGGGGGACGGCGGCTGGCGGGGCGAGGGGGATCGTAGTTGAAGCGGAGCCGCCGGTGACGCAGCCCTGCGGGGGCGCGTCGCTCTTCTTCCCGGGGCGACCCGGGGCGTGCCTGCTCCCTTTGTGACCTCGGCCACGCGAATGCCTCCGCATGTCACAACCGCGCCGGTCTCCGAGTCTCATATGCGGAAGTCCGATCGAAAGCCCGGGCTTTCCGTCGTAAGACGCCGTCATGCCTTTATCGCGAACGACAGCACGAATTCCGGATGAGATTCATGGACGGAGGGGCTGGCATGCCCGACAAGAACCGGACGCGAGGCGCCGGCGGGCGGATTGCGGAATGGGCCGAGGGGCGCCTGGGCGCCCGCGGTCTCGGCCGCCGGATAGCCCGCGGTGTCTATCCGTCCCACTGGTCCTTCATGCTGGGGGAGATAGCGCTCTACAGCTTCGTCATCGTCCTCGTGACGGGCGTGTACCTGTCGCTGTACTTCGATCCGTCGATGGCCCAGGTGGAGTACCAGGGCAGCTACGCGCCGTTGCGGGGCCAACTGGTCTCCCGCGCGTTCGACTCGACCATGCACATCTCCTTCGAGGTGCGCGGCGGCCTGCTCATCCGGCAGGCCCACCACTGGTCGGCGCTGGTGTTCGTCGGCGCGATCATGGCCCACATGATGCGGGTCTTCTTCACCGGGGGCTTCCGCAAGCCCCGTGAACTCAACTGGGTCTTCGGCTTCCTGCTGCTCCTCCTGGCCATGGTCGGCGGCCTGACGGGCTACGACCTCCCGGACGACCTGCTCTCCGGGACCGGACTCGCGGTGGTGAACGGCACGATCCTGTCCATCCCGGTGGTCGGGACGTACCTCTCCATGTTCCTCTTCGGCGGCGAGTTCCCCGGCGACGACGTGGTGCCGCGCTTCAACACCCTCCATGTGCTGGTCATCCCCGCGCTGATGGTGGGACTGCTCGTCGCCCACGTCGTCGTGGCCGTCCGGCACAAGCACACGCAGTACCCGGGCCCCGGCCGCACCGAACGGAACGTGGTGGGCCTGCCGTTCCGCGTCCACGCGGTCAAGTCCGCCGGACTGTTCCTGCTCGTGTCCGCCGTCGTCGTCGCCGTCGCGGCGACCGTGCGGATCAACCCGATCTGGGAGTACGGCCCCTACCGCGCCGACCAGGTCTCGGCGGGCTCGCAGCCCGACTGGTACATGGGCGTGCTGGACGGGCTGGTGCGCGTGATGCCGGCCTGGGAGATCGAGGCGTGGGGCCACACCCTGGCCCTGGGCACTCTGCTCCCCGTGCTGGTGGGTGTCGGCTTCTTCCTCGTCCTGGGCGCCTACCCCTTCATCGAGGCGTGGGTGACCGCCGACGACCGCGACCACCACCTCCTCGACCGGCCGCGCAACCGCCCGGTCCGCACGGCGCTCGGCGTCGCCTGGCTCGGCTTCTACGTCGTCGGACTGGCCGGCGGCGCCAACGACATCATCGCCACCCGCTTCGGCCTCTCGGTCAACGCCGTCACCTGGGCGGTCCGGATCGGACTCCTCGCGGTCCCGGTCCTGGCGTACACGATCACCAAGCGGTGGGCGCTCGGCCTGCAGTACCGCGACCGCGACGCGGTGCTGCACGGCCGCGAGACCGGCGTCATCAAGCGGCTGCCCGACGGCGGGTACGTCGAGGTCCACGAACCGCTCAGCGGGGATGAGTTGCACGTGCTCACCCAGCACGAGCAGTACGAGCCGCTCGCCCTGCCCGCCGAGGACGGCGGAGCGCACGGCGCCCGCCGGCTGCAGGTGGCGCTCAGCCGGCGTATGTACGGCGCGGGCGCGCAGGTCGCCAAGGCGACGGGACGGCCGCACACCGCGTTGCCGCCCCGGCAGCACGCCGGCGATCAGGCCCGTTGAGGCGCCGCCCGATTACCGGTGATCAAGGTTTACACCGGAAATCGACAGGACTAGCCTGGAAACAGAGTTAATGTCAGCGGTCACTTCTCGGAGAAGGGAGCAGCTGATGACGTGGACGATATCCGGCAGGTACGTGGCCGGCTGCTCGTGTGCTGTGCTGTGCAGCTGCCCGTACGACGGGCAGCCGAGGGACGCCAAGGGCGGGACCGAATGTCTGGGCACCGCCGTCTTCCATGTGGCGGAAGGAAATCTGGACGAGGTGGACCTGTCCGGTGTGGACTTCGCCTTCTACAACCACTTCCCGTCCAATCTGACCTCCGGAAACTGGAAGGTCGGACTGGTCGTGGACAGCGCGGCGAGCGACGCGCAGGCCGGCGCCCTGGAAAGCATCCTGTCCGGGCGTGAAGGCGGTCCCTTCGGTCAACTCTCGCAGTTCTACGGCGAGTACCTGGGAATGGAGCGGGCGAAGGTCTCGCTGGGCAGCGGAGACGGCGACGGTTGCACGGTCGAGGGCAGGACGGAGCTCTCCTACGAGCCCCTCACCGGCCCCGACGGCAGTGCGACGAAGATCAAGAACGCCATGTTCGGGTTCGCGCCCGAATTCGAGGTCGGCACGACAAGCGGACGTTCGGACGCTTTCGGCCTGAGCTACGAGGCGTCGTACGGCGAGACGGCCGACTACGTCTTCAGCAGCGAGGAGCTCGAGGGGGCCACCCAGGGACGCGCCTGAGTCACATGTCCATTGACGGCATCGAGTCCCGCAGCCCCGGCAGCAGCCAGTCCTGGAACGGTGCGAGCACCGCCAGGACGAGGAACGCGACGCCCACGAACCGGGCCAGCAGCGGGCCGCGGGACCACAGCTTCTCCACGAAGATCACCACGGCCAGCCCGGCCATCGCCGCCACGTTCATCACCCCGAGCGGGATCAGCACGACCATCAGCCCCGCGCAGCAGCCGACACAGTAGGCGCCGTGGTGGACGCCCACCCGCAGGTCGCGCGCCGGTGCCCGGAAGCCGGAGTAGTGGATCAGATGGCTCATGGGGTCCCGGCAGTGCCGCAGGCACACGTACTTGAGGGGGCCGAGCTGGTACAGGCCCGCGAGCAGGAACGCCGTGAAGCCGATCCAGCGCCCGGCGGTGGGGTGGTCGGCCACCAGGTCGCCGGTCAGCGCCAGGGCGGCGTAGGCGAGCACCCCGAACGCGGTCCACACGACGAGGTAGCCGCCGACGAACTCCCCGGTGCGCGCGGCCCGGGTCCAGCCCGAGGAGTGCCGGCCGATTCCGCGCACCCAGGTGATGGCCACCGGTGCCATGGACGGCAGCATCATGGCCGCCATCATCGTCACCCACAGCAGCAGGAACAGCGGCAGCGCCATCCCCATCGTGCCGGGCTCGACCCCCATGTCCCGGGCCTGCCCGATGGTGAGCGCCCACGCGGGTACCGCGATCAGGACGACCAGCAACCACGCCGTCGCGAGATCCCGCTTCGGTAGCAGGCCTCCACCGGCTCCCGTCGGCGACGGTGGAGGCGAGGGCGAAGGCGACTGCGATCGCGTTCGCGCGGGTGCGAGAAAGGAGGCGAAGGTGTGACGCATCGGCAGCCCTCCTTACCGATATATCCAGCACACCACTCCTCGGCGTGCGGCGCGACCTCGCCCTCCCCGCGCCGCACGCTCGGTGAGTGCCGTGCTACGCGGCGGAGTTCCGTCCGCCGCGGCGGCCGGACCCCCGGCGCTCCGCACCCCGGGCGCCCTTCGCGGCACCGGCTCCAGCACTCCGTGCGCTCTTCCCGGCACCCGCCGCCGTACCGGCTCCAGCACCCCGTGCGCTCTTCCCGGCACCCGCCGCCGTACCGGCTCCCGTGCCACCGCCGTTGGCGCCGCCACCGCTCCGGCGCCGGCGGGCGGGCCGCCTGCCCGGCTCGGTGCCGGTCTTCCGGTCCGGGCGGGCCTTGCGCGCCGCCGGCTGTGCCGCCTGCTGGGGGACCTCGATGGTGACGGGCACGCCGGAGGGTTCGCGGGCGCCGGTGATCTCGGCCAGCTGGGGGTCGCTCGACGTGATGCGCGCCGTACGGGGGCGGATCCCCGCGTCCGACATCAGACGCGTGACGTCGCGCTTCTGCTCGGGCAGGACCAGGGTGACCACGCTGCCGGAGCCGCCGGCGCGGGCCGTGCGGCCGCCGCGGTGGAGGTAGTCCTTGTGGTCGGCGGGGGGATCGACGTTCACCACGAGGTCGAGGTCGTCGATGTGTATGCCGCGGGCCGCGACGTTGGTCGCCACCAGCGCGGTGACCTGGCCGTTCTTGAACTGCTCCAGGGTGCGGTTGCGCTGCGGCTGGGAGCGGCCCCCGTGCAGCGCCGCCGCGCGGACACCCGCGGCCAGCAGCCGCTTGGCGACCCGGTCGGCGGACCGCTTGGTGTCGAGGAACAGGATCACCCGGCCGTCACGGGCGGCGATGCGGGTGGTGACGGTCTTCTTGTCCGTCTCGTCCAGCACGTGGAGCACGTGGTGCTCCATGGTGGTCACCGCTCCCGCGGACGGGTCCACGGAGTGCACGACGGGGTCGGTCAGGAACCGCTGGACCAGCCGGTCGATGTTGCCGTCCAGGGTGGCCGAGAACAGCATGCGCTGACCGTCCGGCCGTACCTGCTGGATCAGCTTGGTGATCTGCGGCAGGAAGCCCATGTCGGTCATCTGGTCGGCCTCGTCCAGCACCGTGATCCGCACGCCGCCCAGCACGCAGTCACCCTGGGCGACCAGGTCGTTGAGCCTGCCGGGGGTCGCCACCAGCACCTCGGCGCCGCGCCGGAGCGTGGCCGCCTGCTTGGTGGCGGAGAGCCCGCCCACCACGGTGGCCAGCCTGAGGTTCACCGCCGTCGCGTACGGGGTCAGGGCGTCCGTCACCTGCTGGGCGAGCTCACGGGTGGGCACCAGTACGAGGGCGAGCGGCGCCTTGGGCTCCGCGCGCAGTCCCGCCGTACGGGCCAGCAGCGCCAGTCCGAACGCCAGGGTCTTGCCGGAGCCGGTGCGCCCCCGGCCCAGCAGGTCGCGGCCGGCGAGCGAGTTCGGCAGCGTGGCGGCCTGAATGGGAAAAGGGGTGGTCACGCCCTGCGCGGTGAGGGTCTTCAGCAGTCCCGCGGGCATATCGAGAGCGGCGAAGTCCTCGACGGCGGGAAGAGCGGGTGTGGTGCTTTCCGGCAGCAGGATGCGGACCCTGCGCGAGCTGGGACTGGACCTTCCCACGATCCGCAAGGTCGTGGACCGCGAGCTCTCGCTTCCCGAGGTCGCCGCGGCGCACGCC
>NZ_JBFAXR010000075.1:0-43976 GCF_040680895.1 Streptomyces sp. NPDC051940
GCGTGTCCTGGCTGCCGGCCGAAGGGACGCCTACCGTTTCGAAGGGCAGGCATGCGCGGATCGCGCGCTACGAGTCCACGGGCCCCGGCAGGCGCGTCAGCCCTGCCAGCTCCAGTCCGCCACCTCCGGCATGTCCGTGCCGTGTGCACGGATCCAGGCGTGGTGCCGGGTGCGGGCGTCCTCCATCGCCTGGCGTACCGGTGCCGCGTGCACGGACAGCTGCGGGACGCGGTCGATGACGTCCATGACGAGGCGGTAGCGGTCCAGGTCGTTGCGCAGCACCATGTCGAACGGCGTGGTCGTCGTGCCGATCTCCTTGTAGCCGCGTACGTGCAGCCCGCCGTGGACCGCCCGGCGGTACGCCAGCCGGTGGATCAGCCACGGATAGCCGTGGTAGGCGAAGATCACCGGCGCCTCCCGGGTGAACAGCGAGTCGAACTCGGCGTCCGTCATCCCGTGCGGATGCTCGTCGTGCGGCATCAGCCGGGCCAGGTCCACGACGTTCACCACCCGCACCGCCAGATGCGGCAGGTGCTCGCGCAGCAGCTGCGCCGCGGCCAGCACCTCCTGCGTCGGCACGTCGCCCGCGCAGGCCAGGACAACGTCCGGCTCCCGCACACCGCGGCCGTTGCCCGCCCACTCCCAGATGCCCGCGCCGCGCGCGCAGTGCGTGCGCGCCTCGTCCAGGCTCAGCCAGTCGAAGCAGGGCTGCTTGCCGGCGACCACCACGTTGACGTAGTCGCGGCTGGCCAGGCAGTGCTCCGCCACCGACAGCAGGGTGTTGGCGTCCGGTGGCAGATACACCCGCACGGCCTCCGGCGCCTTGTTCAGCACATGGTCGACGAAGCCCGGGTCCTGGTGCGAGAAACCGTTGTGGTCCTGGCGCCAGACGTGCGAGGTGAGCAGGTAGTTGAGGGAGGCGACGGGACGGCGCCAGCCCAGCTGCCGGGTGGTCCGCAGCCATTTGATGTGCTGGTTCACCATCGAGTCGACGATGTGCACGAACGCCTCGTAGCACGAGAACAGCCCGTGCCGGCCGGTCAGCAGATAGCCCTCCAGCCAGCCCTGGCAGGTGTGTTCGGAGAGGATCTCCATGACCCGGCCGTGGCGGTCCAGATGCTCGTCCACGTCGAGGGTGCGCGCCTGCCACGCCTTGCCCGACGCGGCGTACACGGCGTCGAGCCGGTTGGAGGCCGTCTCGTCCGGGCCCACCAGCCGGAAGTCGCGGCGCTCGGCCGTCGCCTCCATCACCTGCTCCAGCATCCGCCCCAGCACGCGCGTCGGCTCGTGCGTCGTGGCGCCGGGCTTGTCCACCTCCACCGCGAAGCGCTCCAGCGCCGGCAGCGGCAGCTCGCGCAGCAGCAGCCCGCCGTTGGCGTGCGGGGTGGCGCCGAGGCGTCGCGGACCGGCCGGAACGCACGCCAGGACCTCGGCCCGCGGGCGGCCCTCGGCGTCGAACAGCTCCTCGGGCCCGTACGACCTGAGCCACGCCTCCAGCGCCCGCAGATGCTCCGGGTTCTCGCGTACGGCGGACAGCGGCACCTGGTGCGCGCGCCAGGTGCCCTCGACCGGCAGCCCGTCGACCTCGGCCGGTCCCGTCCAGCCCTTCGGCGTACGGAGCACGATCACCGGCCAGCGGGGGCGTCCGGTGACGCCCTCCGCGCGGGCGCTGCGCTGGATGGCGCGGATGCGGTCCAGCGCGGTGTCCATCGCGGCGGCCATCTCGCGGTGGACGGCGAGCGGCTGGTCGCCCGTGACGTGGATCGGCTCGTGGCCGTAGCCGCGCAGCAGGTCGTCCAGCTCCGGTTCGGGGATACGGGCGAGCACCGTGGGGTTGGCGATCTTGTAGCCGTTCAGATGCAGGATCGGCAGTACGGCGCCGTCGTGCACCGGGTCGAGGAACTTGTTGGAGTGCCAGGAGGCGGCCAGCGGTCCCGTCTCGGCCTCGCCGTCGCCGATCACGCAGGCGACCAGGAGGTCCGGGTTGTCGAACGCCGCGCCGTAGGCGTGCGAGAGGGCGTAGCCCAGCTCGCCGCCCTCGTGGATCGAGCCCGGGGTCTCCGGCGCGACATGGCTCGGCACGCCGCCCGGGAAGGAGAACTGCCGGAACAGCCGCCCCATGCCCTCCGCGTCGCGGCTGATGTCCGGGTACGTCTCGGAGTAGCTGCCCTCCAGCCAGGAGTTGGCCAGCACGGCCGGCCCGCCGTGGCCGGGTCCCCAGACGCACAGCGCGTCCTGGCCGCGGGTCCGGATCGCCCGGTTGAGGTGGGTGTACACGAGGTTGAGGCCGGGGGAGGTGCCCCAGTGGCCGAGCAGGCGCGGTTTGACGTGCTCGGCGCGCAGCGGTTCGGTCAGCAGGGGGTTGGCCAGCAGGTAGATCTGGCCGACGGAGAGGTAGTTGGCGGCACGCCAGTGCGCGTCCAGGGCCTTGAGCTCGTCGTCGGGGAGGGGGTGCCCATCCATGGCGGTGTCCTCCGGGTCGGAATCGGATGCGGCGTCGGTCGGCCGTGCAGGCGGGTCGAAAGGGCTGGGGGAGCGGGCGGGGTGGGGGAGGCGGTCCCCAGGCTGCGCGAGCGGGCGGTCCGCGGCGTGGTGGAGCGGGCGGGCGGATCGGGCGCAGGGGCGTTCCGGGGGCAATCCGGACGGACAGGGGCCACCCACCCATCACCCCGCATCCCCCGCGAGCCGTCAAGCGCGCACGGCCGAAGGGACCAGCACCACCGGGCACGCGGCCTGCTGCAGCAGCGCCGCGGTCGGGCCCGTCGTCCGCGCCGCCGTCACCAGCAGCCCGGCACCCTCCGCCGCCGACCACAGCCCGCGCACACTGAGCCCCATCGGCACGGGCAGCCGCACGGCGCGCAGCACCCGCAGCGGGGCGTTCCGCAGCTCGGCCTCCTCGAAGGCGAACACCGCGGCCTCCACGTCCGTCGCCGAAGCCTCGGCCAGCACCACCTCCGCGCCCGCCGGACGCTCCCCGCGTACGACCATCAGCGGCCCGACGCCCCGGCGCGTCGCGAGCCGCCGGCTCACCGAGCCGAGCAGCCGGCCCGCGGCCTCGTTCAGCCCCCGCGAGCCCACCACGGTCAGCGCGGCGTCCGCGCCGAGCCGCTCCAGCACCTGCACCGGATCACCCACGGCCACCACGGGCACGGCCCGCAGCCGCGGATGCCGCCGGCGTACCCGGTCCAGCGCCGCGTTCAGCACGGGTCCCGCCTCGTCCGCGTCCCGCACGGCGTAGGCCACTCGCAACACCGCGCCCCGGCGCGCCGCCGCGGCGGCCGCCTCGTCCAGTGCCCGGACCGACGTCAGCGAGCCGTTGATCCCGACCACCACCGAGCGCTCTGTCATGTCTCCGATCCTCGTCCCCGCGCCCCGGCAGCCGCGCGGGCCGAAGGGTGCCCGCCCGGGCATCCGGTCGGACCCGGCGGGATGGGCCGGTCGGCCCGGTTCGGGCGCCGGGGGGGCTGTGCGCGGCGCGGGCCCGCAGCGTCCCGGGCCGGACGCCTGGTGCCGGGCCCGGCCCCGCCCCGGTACCAGGTGCCGCCCGCCGCCCCCGGTCGTACCGTGGAGGGAACCGTGAACCGCTGCGGAAGCACAGGGGGCAGCCCATGGCTGACCCGAAGGGATTCCTCACCACCCCCCGGCGCGTATGGGAGCGCCGCCCGGTCTCGGAGCGCGTGGCCGACTGGCACGAGGTGTACCGGCCCCGCGCCCTGCTGCCGGTGATCAGCGAGCAGGCGGGGCGCTGCATGGACTGCGGCATCCCCTTCTGCCACCAGGGCTGTCCGCTGGGCAATCTGATCCCGGAGTGGAACGACTACGCCTACCGGGGCGACTGGGAGGCCGCCAGCGAGCGGCTGCACGCCACGAACAACTTCCCGGAGTTCACCGGCAGGCTGTGCCCCGCACCGTGCGAGAGCGCCTGTGTGCTGGCGATCAACGACTTCCCGGTGTCCATCAAGAACGTCGAGCAGGCCGTCGCCGACCAGGCGTGGGCGCTCGGCCTCACCCCGCCGCAGCCGCCCGAGCGACTGTCCGGCCGTACGGTCGCCGTGATCGGCTCGGGCCCCGCGGGGCTCGCCGCGGCGCAGCAGCTGACGCGGGCCGGGCACACGGTCGCCGTGTACGAGCGGGACGACCGGCTGGGCGGGCTGCTGCGCTACGGCATTCCCGAGTTCAAGATGGAGAAGCGGCACATCGACCGCCGCATCGACCAGATGCGCCACGAGGGCACCAGGTTCCGGACCAGGATCGAGGTCGGCCGCAGCCTCGACGCGGCCGGTCTGCGCCGCCGCTACGACGCCGTGATCGTCGCCGTCGGCGCGACCGCCCGGCGCGAACTGCCCGTACCCGGGCGCGAGCTGGCGGGCGTGCACCAGGCGATGGAGTTCCTGCCGCTGGCCAACCGCGTCCAGGAGGGCGACTACGACACGCCGCCCGTCACCGCCGAGGGCCGGGACGTGGTCATCGTCGGCGGCGGCGACACCGGCGCCGACTGCCTGGGCACCGTGATCCGCCAGGGGGCGGAGTCCGTCACCCAGCTCGACATCAACCCCATGCCCGGCCCCGACCGCCCCGGCCACCAGCCCTGGCCGGTGCACCCCAAGGTCCACCGGATCGAGCCCGCGTACGAGGAGGCGGGCGCGACCTCGGGCCGCGGCGAGCACGGCCGCGTCTACTCCTCGGCCACCCTGCGCTTCGAGGGCGGCGCCGACGGCCGGGTCAGGTCCGTGCACCTCGCCGAGGTCGACCCCGTCGACCGTACGCCGCTGCCCGGCACGGACCGCGAGATCCCCGCCGGGCTGGTGCTGCTCGCGCTCGGCTTCGACGGCCCCGAAGCGGACAGCCCGCTGGCCGCGCAGCTGCACCTCGACGTCGACGCGTCCGGCGGCTACGCCCGCGACGAGCACTTCGCCACCCGCCACGACGGCGTGTTCGTCGCCGGCGACGCGGGACGCGGCCAGTCGCTGATCGTCTGGGCCATCGCGGAGGGCCGGGCCTGCGCCGCCGCGGTCGACGCTTATCTGACCGGCGTCAACTCGCTGCCCGCCCCGGTTTGTCCGGGGGATCGCCCATTCGCGGTGTGACGCCGTACACTCCCGGCCACCGGCGAACAGCCCTCCGTACACCGCGATATCACCCGGGAGTCGACTCATGGCAGGCATGAAGCCGCGCGCCAACCGATCCACCCTGAGCCACAAGGCCCGTTACGCGCTCGCCAACCCGGGCAAGGTTCCGGCCTATCTGCGCCGGGCCGGCCGCGACGCCGTGTACCGGCTGAAGCACCCCGACCATGTGGCGTACTACCGGGCCGTGATGTCCTCCGACGCCTCCGTCAGCCCCGAGGCCGCCGTGGGCAGCAAGTCGCACGAGCACTGGCTGGCGCTGGGGCAGATGCAGTTCGACTACCTGACGTCGCACGGGCTGGCGCCCGGCGACCGGATGCTGGAGATCGGCTGCGGCAATCTGCGGGCCGGCTGGCGCTTCATCGACTATCTGGACTCCGGGAACTACTACGGTCTGGACATCTCCCCGGACATCCTGTTCGCGGCGCAGAACACGCTCGTACGGCACCACCTGCAGGGCAAGCTGCCGCGCCTCACCCCCGTACGCGACCTGACCCTCGCCTTCCTGCCCGACGAGCACTTCCGGGTGGTGCACGCGCACAGCGTGTTCTCGCATTCACCCCTTTCGGTGATCGAGGAGTGCTTCGAGCACGTGGGGCGGATCATGACGGCGGACGGCTGGTTCGACTTCACGTTCGACCGCACCGAGGTGGATGAGCACCACGTGCTGCGGGAGGACTTCTACTACCGCACCGAGACCCTGATCGCGCTCGCCAAGAAGCACGGGCTGACGGGGGAGTTCATGGAGGACTGGGAGAAGCTGCCGCACGGCCAGTCGAAGATCCGGGTGCGCCGGGAGGCCTGACGGGGCTTCCGTCTTACTGCAACACGTTCTAGTCTGCCCCTCGTTCCGAGCCGTCCGCGCCGCGGGCGCGCGTCGTCAGGAGGGGCCGTGGACCTCGCACACACGCCTGAGCAGGAGCAGTTGCGCGCCGAGCTGCGCGAGTACTTCGCGGAGCTGGTGCCGGACGGCGCCTACGGCCGGCACACCGACCCGGCGGAGCAGAAGCGCTTCTACCGGGCGACGATCCGCCGGCTCGGCGCCGACCGGTGGCTCGGTGTGGGCTGGCCCGAGGAGTACGGCGGCCGGGGGCTGGGCCCGATGGACCAGTTCATCTTCTTCGACGAGGCCGCACAGGCCGGTGTGCCGCTGCCGCTCATGGCGCTGAACACCGTGGGGCCCACGATCATGCGGTTCGGCACGGACGAGCAGAAGGAGTACTTCCTGCCCCGCATCCTCTCCGGCGAACTCGACTTCGCCATCGGCTACAGCGAGCCGGGCGCCGGTACGGACCTGGCCTCGCTGCAGACGAAGGCCGTGCGGGAGGGCGACGAGGACACCGGCCACTACACGGTCAACGGCCAGAAGATCTGGACCACCAACGGCGACACCGCCGACTGGGTCTGGCTGGCCGTGCGCACCACACCGGTCGAGGAGGGCGTCCCGCCGCACAAGGGCATCACCATGCTCCTCGTGCCGACCTCCGACCCCGGCTACTCCTGCACGGTCATCCGCACCCTGGCCGGCCACGACACCACGGCCAGCTACTACGAGGACGTCCGGGTGCCCGCCAGTCGCCGGATCGGCGCGGAGAACCAGGGCTGGCGGCTGATCACCAACCAGCTCAACCACGAGCGCGTCACCCTCGCCGCACACGGCACCATGGCCATCCGGTCGTACGAGAACGTCCGCCGCTGGGCCGCGGACACCAAGACCGCCGACGGCCGCCGGGTGATCGACCTCGGCTGGGTACGGGGCCGGCTCGCCCGTACGCACACCAAGCTGGAGGCGCTGAAGCTGCTGAACTGGCAGATGGTCGACGCCCTGCAGCGCGGCACGCTCACCCCGCAGGACGCCTCGGCGGTCAAGGTGTACGGCTCGGAGGCGCGCCGCGACGCGTACGCCTGGCTGATGGAGGTCACCGGCGCGGCCGGTCCGCTCAAGGAGGGCTCGGCCGGCGCGGTGCTGCACGGCGAGCTGGAGCGGGGCTACCGCAGCGCGGTGATCTTCACCTTCGGCGGCGGCAACAACGAGATCCAGCGGGAGATCATCGCCTGGATCGGGATGGGCATGCCGCGGGTGCGGCGGTGACCCGGCAGGGACATGGCCCGGCACCCGGCTCAGGTTCCGGGGAGGATGCGGCGCGTTTCGTAGGCCCACATCGCGATCTCGACCCGGTTGCGGGCGCCGAGTTTGGCCATCAGGCTGGCCAGGTGCGTCTTCACCGTGCTCAGGCTGATGTGCAGGGCGTCGGCGATCTCGACGTTGGTCAGCCCGCGAGCGACCGCGAGGAGCACCTGCTCCTCGCGGGCGGTGACGGGGGAGACCGGCTGGGCCACGGGCCGGCCGGCGGGCAGGTCCGCGAACGCCTGGAGCAGCCGGACGGTGACGCTGGGCGCGATGAGCGCCTCACCGTCGGACGCCGACCGTACGGCCTGGGCCAGAAGCTCCGGTCCCGTGTCCTTGAGGAGGAATCCGCGGGCGCCGGCACGCAGTGAGCCGTAGACGTACTCGTCGAGGTCGAACGTGGTGATGACGACCACGGCCAGCGGGTCGGCGACGCCCGGGCCGGCGACCAGCCGGGTGGCCTCGAGCCCGTCGAGTACGGGCATACGGATGTCGAACAGGCAGACGTCGGGGCGCAGTTCGCGGGCCAGACGTACCGCCTCCCGCCCGTCGGTGGCCTCCTCGACCACCTCGATGCCGGGCTGCGCGTTCAGCATGATCCGCAACCCGGTGCGGATGATGGTCTGGTCGTCAGCGACGAGGACGCGAATGGACACCGCTCTCACTCCTCGCTCCCGGCAGTTCGGCTTCGACATGCCAGCCCCGGTCGGTACCCGGGCCGGCACGTAGTGTGCCGCCGAGCAGCGTCGCGCGCTCGCGCAGTCCGGTCAGTCCGTATCCGTCGCGACCCCGGCCGGTGCGCCGGCCGTTGTCGTGCACGCTCACCCGCACCATGTGCCGTTCCGCGGCGACCCGGACGACGACCTCGGTCGCGTCGACCGCATGGCGCAGCGCGTTGGTCACCGACTCCTGCACGATCCGGTAGACGGCCGCGTCGACGGCCGGGGGCAGCGCGTCCAGCTCGCCGTCGAGCCCCAGGTCGACCCTGAGGCGACCACCCGGGGTGCGCACCAGGCGCTCCAGGTCCGCGACGCCGGCGGGCGGCGCCAGCTCGGCGCCGACCCCGCGGTCGCGCAGCGCGGCGACCATGGCGCGCATCTCCTCCAGCGTGCGCGCCCCTTCCTCCTCGACCCCCTCCAACGCCTCGACGGCGGCGGACGGGTCGGCGCCCGCGAGCACCCGGCCCGCCTGAGCGACGATCACCATGGCCGACACGTGGTGGGCCACCGTGTCGTGCAGTTCGCGGGCGAGCTGCTCGCGCTCGCGGGAGCGCACCTGCTCCAACTGCCGCTCGCGAGCGGTCACCCGGAACCGCACGGCAGCCCCGACCACGCCGGGGAGCAGCAGGAAGACGAAGCCCACGACCTTTTCGACGACCGGGGTCCCGTCCGTGACGACACACAGCGCGCCGACCACGACGATCACCGCGCCGCCCAGCACGATCTCCCGTCCCGAACCCCACCGGGGCAGCGCGTACACCAGCACGAGCACGACCGCGCCGGTGTACAGGCCGACGGGCTCGCGCGGTGCGGCGACGAGCGAGGCCACCGGAAGCAGGACCACCGAGCCGAACGCCAGCGTCACCATCGCCAGCGGGCGGGTCCGGCGCCACAGGAGCAGCAGGCACAGCCATACGGCGAGCACCACCGCCACCGGCCGCCACACGACGTTCTCGCGCAGGGTGGCCTCCAGCGCCACACCGGCGAGGCCCGCGGCGAGCAGCGCCCAGTCCCGCCGCAACCGGGCGGGCGCGCCGGGCGGCCGGGGTTCGGTCCACAGGGTTCGCAGGTCGTCTCGGAGCACGGTTCCCAGCCTAGGGACCGCGGCGTGCCGCGCATCGGCCGAAAGGACGGGTCGTCACTCCGCCCCCGGGCCGACGGATCCGCGGCCCGCGGGCCGATGCCGCGGAGCGCCGTGGCGACGAGCCTCGGCATCGGCGGCCGTACAAGGACGGCCGAGAAGGTGGTTGGAGGACCCGATGCTCTCGAAAGCCCTGTTGCGCCTGGGCGCAGGCGCCGCCCGCCATCCCTGGCGGGTGATCGCGGCATGGCTGATCGCCGCCACGCTCGCCGTCCTCGCCGCCGTCGCCTTCGGCGGGCGGACCGCGGACTCGATGACCGCTCCGGGACTTGACTCCCAGCGGGCCGCGGAACTGATCGAGCGGGCCGGCACCGGCCAGGAGGGGATGACCGCCCAAGTCGTCGTCACCCCCCTCGACGACGGTGCGACGTTCTTCGACGACGACGGCGCGCGCACCGCTCTCACGCGGCTGCGGGCCGACGTGAAGCGGCTGCCGCACGTGCTCGGCACGAGCGACCCGGCGGGGGCGCTCGACGCGGGCGGGGACACCGCCGTGCGCGGCGGCCTCGTTTCGGCCGACGGGCGGATCGCGGTCGTCCGCGTGCAGTACCCCGACCAGAGCCGGCTGTCGGCCGATGACCTCGACGCCCTGGTGGATCTCGGGGACCGGCTGCGCGGCGAACTGCCCCTGCGCATCGAGATGGGCGGGAACCTCTTCTACGCCTTCTCCGACCCAGGCGGCGGCGTGAGCGAGCTGATCGGCCTCCTCGCCGCGGCCGCGATCCTGTTCCTGGCGTTCGGTTCGCTCGTCGCCGCCGCGCTGCCGATCGGCATGGCGCTCTTCGGGCTGACCGTCGGGGTCGCCACGATGACGCTCCTGGCGGGGGTGACCGAGGTCCCCACCTTCGCACCGGTCCTGGGCAGCATGGTCGGGCTCGGAGTGGGCATCGACTACGCGCTGTTCGTGCTCGCCAGGCACCGGGAGTACCTCGCGCGCGGGCTCGACCCGCAGGCGGCGGCCGGACGAGCGGTGGCCACGGCGGGGCGGCCGGTGGTCTTCGCCGGCGGCACCGTCGTCGTGTCGATCCTCGGCCTGGCGGTCGCGAACGTGCCGTTCATGACGGTGGGCGGGTTTGCCGTCTCGATCGTCGTCCTGACGATGGTGCTCGCGTCGGTGACGCTGCTGCCGGCCTTCCTCGGCGCGGCGGGCCCGCGGCTGGGCCGGGCCGGCCGGATCGGCCGGGCACTTCGGGCCGCGCGGTCGGGCCGCCTCGGCCGACGGCGGGACACGGCGGCGGGCACCGTCCCCGCCGCCGGGTGGTGGCGCTGGCTCGGGCACGTCGGCCGGCACCCCGTGCCGTACGCGGTCGGCGCGGCGGCGCTGCTGCTGACGGCGACGCTGCCCGTGCTCGGCCTGCGCGTCGGCCTGCCGGACGACGGCTCACTGCCGCAGAGCCGTACCGAGCGGCGCGCCTACGACCTCGTCGCCGAGGGCTTCGGTCCGGGCACCAACGGTCCCCTCGTCATCGCCGCGGACCCCGCCGGTGATCCGGGAGTGCTGGACCGACTCGTCGGGGCTGTCGCGGCGGATCCGGGCATCGCATCCGTCGCGCCGACGCACATCGACCGGGCCAGCGGCATCGCGACCCTCGTGGTGTTCCCGACCACCAGCCCTCAGGAGAAGGCCACGACCGACACCATCGCCCGGCTGCGCACCGACGTGCTGCCCACGGCGATCGGGGACGGTCCGGCCAGGGCCCACGTCGGCGGCGCCGCCGCGAGCCTGTCCGATGTGGGCCGACGCACCAGCGAACGTCTGCCGGTGTTCGTCGCCGCCGTGCTGGGGATGTCGTTCCTGCTGCTGATGCTGGTCTTCCGCTCGGTCGTCGTACCGCTCAAGGCGGTGCTGCTGAACCTGCTGAGCATCGGCGCGGCCTACGGCATCATGGTCGCGGTCTTCCAGTGGGGCTGGGGAGGCGCACTCATCGGGCTGGAAGCGACGGTTCCGATCGTGTCGTTCATCCCGATGTTCCTCTTCGCCATCCTGTTCGGCCTGTCGATGGACTACGAGGTGTTCCTCCTCTCCCGCGTACGGGAGGAGTACCTGCGCACCGGCGACAACGGCACGGCGATCGTCGAGGGCGTTTCGGGCACCGCCCGGATCATCACCTCGGCCGCCCTCATCATGGTGGCGGTCTTCCTGTCCTTCGCCGTCGCCGATGACCCCTCCACCAAGATGTTCGGGCTCGGCCTGGCCACCGCGATCTTCATCGACGCCACGGTCGTACGCATGGTGCTGGTACCGGCGACCATGACACTCCTCGGCCGGACCAACTGGTGGCTGCCGAAGTGGCTGGACCGGATGCTTCCCCGCGGCCCGGTCGGCACCCACGACACGCCCTTGGCGTCCGGCACCTCGGCGTCACCCGGGACCGTGCCACGAAGGCACATCCCGCCAATTGATCACGGGGTGTCGCAGTAAGCCGTTACCCGAACGCGTGTGCCGTACGGTTCGCTACCATCTTCCCCACGACCAACACGAACAACGCCCCTGTAAACCAAGGGGGTTGACGGCTCACTGGTGGGGGAGGCGGGTGCCGGGTGCGGAGTACGCTGCGCGGATTCGAACCACTGAGGGACGAGTTCCTTCCCCGGTTGCTCGGTCTGCACCACACGCGCGGGTTCCGCCCGCCGTGGGCGTATCCGCGGGGCGTGCCCGTCGTGGAGGCCGTCGCCGGGCGCGACCGCGGCCGTACGGCGCTGCTGGACGGGGTGTTCGAGGACTACAACGGCCGGCTGCCGCTGGCCCGCGCCGACCTCGGCGCCCCCGACCTCGGCGTGCCGGGCCTCGCTCCGCTGCCCGAGGACGGACTGCCGGGCGCCTCCGCCCTCACCCATCTGCTGTACGTGCTGGAGTACCGGCTCACGCAGAAGTGCGAGCACCAGATCAAACGGCTGCCCCGGCTCGCCGTCGGCCTGCTCGTGGTGTCCGTCTGGCAGCCGCCGCCGGAGGAGGGGATGTTCCCCGATCCGTACGCCCCCGTGCGGCCCGCCGCACTGCGCCGCGCGGAGCACGACCTGTGGCAGCTGCTCGCGGCGGCCGGCGACACCAACGTCCGGCGCCGCAGGGCCCTGCTCAAGACCTGGCTCGACGCCCTCGCCGACGGCCTGGCCGGCGGCTTCGTACCGCTGCCGGGCCTCGGCGCGGCGCTGCAGGCGACGCTGCGGACCGCCGCCCAGGAGCTGCTGCGCGAACGGCCGGAGAAGGGTGTCGTGCAGTGGTGGCGCGAGGCGCTGCCGCAGCACACCGGGGACGGTGTGGACCGGCTGTTCGCGCTCGCGATGGGCTTCCGCACCGGCGGGGCGGGGCGCACCGCGGCCGAGGACGCGCTGGTCGCGGCGCTGCTCGCCGATATCGACGACGACTACTCGCGGTTCGACCGCGCCAACCGCCGGCCGCGCCCGCTGCTCCTGCTCGACAACGCCCACGCGCCGCTCGGCCGACGCTTCACCGGCCTGCTCAAGGACGCCTACCGCGCGGGCCGTGAACCCACCCGCCCCGCGGTGCTCGCCACCGTCCTGGGAGAGGGCGCGGACTGCGTTCCGCTGGCCGATCTGAACGGACTGCGGTTCGACGGTGCCGCCGCCGAGCTGCGGCTCGCGCTGCCCCCGGTCGCCGACGCCGACATCCAGTGGCTGCTCGGCCCCGGCGGCCCGGCCGGCGAACTCCCCCGGGTCATCGCCCGGCTCAGCGGCGGCCGGCAGGGCTGCGCCGCGGTCCTCGCCGCCGAGGCGCGGCAGCTGCACCAGGCGCGCCAGTCCGTACCGCTGGACGAGCTGCTGGACGCGGCGCTGCCGAGGATGCTGGACAAACTCGTCCCCGAACCCACCCTGCGCGCCCGCCTGGTGCTGCTCTCCGCCGCCCGCGGGGAGCGGGCGCGGCGCGCGCTGTGGCAGCAGCGCCACCCCGACGACCCGGCGCACGTCGTCGTGGTCCGCGAGGCCGACGAATGGCTGGAGCTGGTCGGGCTGAAGGACGACCGGGCGTTCACCGCCCTGCTCGGCGAGGAGCTGCGCCGCACCAGCCGCGACGGCGAGTGGAGCGGCATCCAGCTGCGCCAGCGCCATCTGTACGACCCGCACCTCGACGACCCGTACGCCGGCGAGCACAGCCCCGATTACCTCTTCCACACCCTCGCCCTCGGCCACCCCGGACCGCTCGCCCACGCCCTGCACCGTCGGCTCGACGGCACCCCGGCGCGCGAGTGGCTCATCCTGCTCAACTTCCTGTGCTCCGCCCCCCATCCGCGCCGGGACACCCCGCCGGAGGGCGAGCCGCCGCCCTGCCCGGCCTGTCCGCGCGGCGCGCCCGTCCCGCCCGAGCACCACGCGATACGACGCCTGGTCGCAGCCGTGTGGCGGCACTCGGACCCCCTCGCGCCACCGCCCGGCGCGGAGGAGCGGCGGCTGATCGCCACCGATCTCATCGAGCTCTACCGCGTGCGCCAGGACAACGCCTACTTCCAGGCGTCCCGCGACTGGCCGGGCGCCCTCGCGGCCGGCGTCCAGGCCCCCGACCTGCCCGTCCAGGAGGACTGAGTGATAGGAAGCTTCTACGGCCGGCTGCCCGGGGGCCCGGTGGTCAAGCTGCTGTCCACGACGCTGGTGCTGGCCGTGCTGGTGACCGGCGGCTGGTTCGGCTTCGGCCTGGTCTTCCCCGAGCGCGACCCCTCCTGCGCCGAAGGCGTCGAGGAGCGCGGGCCGGCCGAGGAGTGCACCGGCGTCACCGACGGCTCGTACGTCTTCGCCCCCAACCTGGGGGACATCAGCGCGCGGATCAAGGCCGAGAACGACTTCGTCGACAAACAGACCGGCGGCGGGAAGAAGGTCTCGGCCATCTCCCTCGCCGTGGTGCTGCCGATGGCGCCCGCCCAGCAGCCCGAGCGCGACAAGACCCTCAGCCAGCTCCGGGGCGTCTTCCTCGCCCAGTACCAGGCCAACCACGGCAGCAACGAGAAGCAGCCGCTGATCAGGCTGCTGCTGGCCAACCCCGGCCGCGGCCACGAGCACTGGCGTCCCGTCGCCGACCAGCTGGGGGAGATGACCCGGTCCGAGGAGCGGCTGCGGGCCGTGGTCGGCTTCGACGTCTCCACCCGGATCACCCAGCAGGCCATCCAGTACCTGACCGCGAACCTGCACATCCCCGTCGTCGGCGGCCCGATCACCGCGGACGACTTCGGCAACAGCGCGCAGCAGCCCCGCCGTTATCCCGGCCTGGCCCGCGTCGTCCCGACCACCTCCGGCGAGGCCGCCGCGATGGCCCATCTGCATGCCGGGGTGAAGCCCGAGGACACGCTGATCATCGAGGACATCCGGGAGGGCGACAACTACGTGAAGTCCCTGCGGGACGCCTTCCAGTCCCTGTCCCAGGGCTCGAAGCGCGCCTCCGAGCAGTACCGCGCGCCGGACGACTACCACGAGGAGGGCAACACGGCCGTCCAGTTCCAGCAGATGGTGACGTCCGTGTGCACCTCCACCGCCCGGTACCTGTACTTCGCGGGCCGGCCCGTGCAGCTGCGCCAGTTCATCAACGAGCTCGGCCGGCGCGGCTGCCGGGAGAAGACGTACACCGTGATCAGCGGCTCGGGCGCCTCCACCCTCGTCAACGACGCGAAGCTCGACTGGACGGCGCTCGAGGGCGAGAACCCCATCACCGTCGAGTACGCCGCGATCGCCCACCCCGACGCCTGGAGCGGCGCGGGCGCGCCGAGGACCGGCGGATCCGTGGCGGCGTACCGCGAGTTCGAGCAGCTGGCCCGGAGCGTGCTGAAGCTGAAGCGCGACGACCTCATCGACTCCCGGGCCATCACCATGTACGACGCGGGCCTGACGGCCGTCACCTCGGTACGCGGCACGCAGGCCGGGGTGCCCTCGACGCAGCAGGTCGCCGACGGCTGGCTGCGGCTGCACGGGCAGTACGGGAAGGTGAACGGGGCGAGCGGCTGGATCTGCCTGGACAACTACGGCAACGCCTACAACAAGGCCGTCGCCGTGGTACGCCTGGACGAGAAGGCACCCGGCAGGGTGCGGTTCGTCCAGGTGGCGTGGCCCGAGGGGAAGGCCACGGACAAGGACTGCACGGCGCCGCGCTGATCCGCTGCTCCGTCCGGGGTGCCTCCCGTGCGCCCGTTTCGCCACGGGCGCCGGACGGGAAGGATCTTGACTGCCCCGACCAGCCCTGGAGGCGTCCATGGACCGCGACCCCGGTCTCTTCGGCCCGCGCTCGGTGACCTGGCAGCTGCACGGCGACCCGGTGATGTGGATCGCCGGCGTGCGCGCCCTGTACCTGCAGGCCCTGCACCCGCGCGCGGTCCGCGGCGTGACCCAGAACTCCGACTTCCGGCACGACACCTGGGGCCGGCTGATGCGCACCGCGAGCTTCGTCGGCACGCTCACCTACGGCACCACCGCGGCCGCCGAGAAGGCCGGCGCCAAGGTGCGCGGCATCCACCGGCGGCTCACCGCCGTCGACCCGGACACCGGGGAGCGCTACCGCGTCGACGACCCCGCGCTGCTGCTGTGGGTGCACTGCGCGGAGATCGACTCGTATCTGCACGTGGTCCGCCGCTGCGGGCTGCCGGTGACCGACGCCCAGGCCGACCGGTACGTCGGCGAACAGCGCGCCGCCGCACGGATGGTGGGCCTGGACCCCGCCGACGTACCCGCCGACACCGCGCAGCTGGCCGGCTACTTCGAGAAGGTGCGGCCCGAACTGGCGGCGACCCCCGAGGCCGAGGACGTGTACGCGTTCCTGCTGCGGCCCCCGGTCAAGCCGCTGCTGGTGCCCCTGCGCGGCGCGGTGTGGACCCGGGTGGCCGCCGTCGCCTACGGCACCCTCCCGCCCTGGGCCCACGAGCTGTACGGGCACCCGGCCCCGCCGCCCGGCACGGTCACCCGGCGGCTCACCGCCACCGGCCGCATCCTGCGCGCGATCCCGCCCGAGATCCGCTGGCGGCTGCCGCCGCGGCACATCCTGCGCGCCATGGAACGCCTCGGACCGCAGAGCCGCCCCTCGCCTTCTCGGCTGCGCGGGCCCGCCTTCATACTGGACCCCACCAAGGGGACGGATGACGGTGCGGCAGGCGGGGGAGGCCTGTCCCGTACGTAGGGGGACGTAGTGAGCGAGACCAGGCTCATCCAGGGCCGGTACCGGCTGATCGAGCTGATCGGCCGGGGCGGCATGGGCGAGGTCTGGCGTTCCCTCGACGAGTCGCTGGGGCGCCGGATCGCGGTGAAGGTGCTGAAGCCCGCCGGGTCGCACCGCGACGAGAAGGCGTTCAGCAACGTGATCCGCGAGCGCTTCCGCCGCGAGGCGCGGGTCGCCGCGGGGCTGCAGCACCGGGGCATCACCGTCGTCCACGACTTCGGCGAGGACCCGGGCAACGGCGGGCTCCTGTACCTGGTGATGGAGCTGCTCGACGGGTCCAACCTCAGCCAGGTGCTGCGCGGGAACGGGCATCGCGCGCTGTCCGTCGACGGGGTGCTGGACATCGCGGCGCAGACCGCCGCCGCCCTGGCGTACACCCATGACCAGGGCATCGTGCACCGGGATCTGAAGCCCGCCAACATCGTGCGGCTCGCGGACGGTTCGGTGAAGATCTGCGACTTCGGTATCGCGCGCCTCGCGCACGACATCGGCTTCACCGCGCGCGTCTCCGGCGGCGGGGTGGCCATGGGCACCCCGCACTACATGTCGCCCGAACAGATCGCGGGGGCGGGCCTCGACCACCGCAGCGACCTGTACTCCCTGGGCTGTGTGCTGTACGAACTGGCGACCGGCGAGCCGCCGTTCAACCTGGAGGACTCCTGGTCGGTGCTCGTCGGCCACCGCGACACCGAGCCCGTACCGCCCCGGACCCGCAACCCCGCGATCCCCGAGGAGCTGGACCGGCTCGTCCTCGACCTGCTCGCCAAGCAGCCGGAGGAGCGCCCGGCCGACGCCCACGAGATCGTCGAGCGGCTCGCCCGTGCGACGTCGTCGAAGCCCGGCTCGCAGCCGGAGGCCGGGCCCGCCATGCCGGCCTGGACGTCCGCGATGACCACCGGCCCCAGCGCCGCGCCCCGCCCGGCTCCGGCCGACACCCTCTCCGGGCTCACCGCCGTGTGGACGCCGCCCGGCGGCACGCCCGCCGACGACGGGCGGATCGCGGGCCTGCGGCGCCGGCACGAGGCCGGGCTCGAACTCGGCCGCCAGGGGCGCTGGGACGAGGCGCTCACCGCGTTCCTCGAACTCGTCCCGGACTGCGCGGCCACGCTGGGCTCCGGACATCCCCGTACGCTCGCCGCCCGCTACGAGATCGGGATCTGCCTGGGCCGCACGGGACGGCCCGGCGAGGCGCTGGAGCACTACCAGCAGCTGATCGCCGACCGCGCCCGGCACAGCGGCCCGGACCATGTCGAGACCCTGCGCGCCCGGCACGGCCTGGGCGTCAGCCTGGGCCGCCTCGGCCGCTGGGCGGAGGCCCTGACGCAGGCCCAGGAGGTGTGCGCGGAGCGCGAGCGAACGCTGGGTCCCGACCACGACGACACGATCGTCAGCCGCCGCGAGACGGCCGTGGCGCTCGGCTGGCTCGGCCGCTGGCCGGAGGCGCTGAACGGCTACCGCGAGGTGGCCCGGGCCCGCGAACGCACCCTCGGCCCGCGCCACCCCGAGACCCTGGCGGCGCTGGGCGACGAGGCGTCCTGCCTCGAGCAGCTGGGCCGCGAGGAGGAGGCCAGGGAGCTGCGCCAGCGGCTGACGAGCCGGGGGTCGCTGACCCGCTGAGGGGCTGGTCACGGGTGATCGTCTCGTGTTACGAAGGGCCATGACCTCCTCGTACGACGCTGTGATCGTCGGCGGCGGCCACAACGGGCTCGTCGCCGCCGCCTACCTCGCCCGCGCCGGGCGCTCCGTGCTGGTGCTGGAGCGGCTCGGGCGCACCGGCGGGGCCGCCGTGTCCACCCAGGCGTTCGCCGGGGTCGACGCGCGGCTGTCCCGCTACTCCTACCTGGTCAGCCTGCTGCCGAAGAAGGTCGTGACGGATCTCGGGCTGTCCTTCGCGGTCCGCAAGCGGCACGTCTCGTCGTACACCCCCGTCTCGCGCGGCGGCCGCGACACCGGCCTGCTCGTGTCGGGTCCGGACGCGACCCGCGACTCCTTCGCCGCGCTCACCGGGTCGGACCGGGAGTACGAGGCGTGGCAGCGGTTCTACGGGATGACGCAGCGCGTTGCCGAGCGCGTGTTCCCCACGCTGACCGAACCGCTGCCCAGCCGCGCGGAGCTGCGCCGGCGGGTGGACGACCCCGACGCCTGGGAGGCGCTGTTCGAGCGGCCCATCGGCGAGCGCGTCGAGGCGGACTTCGCGGACGACCTGGTACGCGGCGTCGTGCTGACCGACGCCCTCATCGGGACCTTCGCCCACGCCCACGACCCGTCGCTGCGGCAGAACCGCTGCTTCCTGTACCACGTGATCGGCAACGGCACCGGGGACTGGGACGTCCCCGTCGGCGGCATGGGCGCCCTCACCGACGCCCTGGCGAACGCCGCCCGCGCCGCCGGGGCGGAGCTCCGCACCGGGCACGAGGTGACCGGCATCGCCACCGACGGCCGGCGGGCCGAGGTCACGTACCGGACGGCGGACGGTGAGCACACGGTCGCCGCCGCGCACGTCCTGGTGAACGCCTCACCGCAGGCCCTCGCCGCCCTGGTCGGCGACGCGCCCCCGCCGCCCGCGGAGGGCGCGCAGCTCAAGGTGAACATGCTCCTCAAGCGGCTGCCCCGGCTCCGCGACCGGTCCGTCGACCCGCGCGAGGCGTTCGGCGGGACCTTCCACATCGCCGAGGGGTACGCCGAGCTCGAGGCCGCGTACCGGCAGGCGGCCGAGGGGAAGCTGCCCGCCGCCCCGCCCTCGGAGATCTACTGCCACTCGCTGACCGACCCGTCGATCCTCGGCCCGGACCTGGTCCGCGAGGGCTACCAGACGCTCACCCTCTTCGGCCTGCACACCCCGGCGCGGCTGTTCGCCGAGGACAACGACGCGGCGCGCGAGGCGCTGCTGAAGGCCACGCTCGCCCAGCTCGACGCCGTGCTCGACGAGCCGCTCGACGACTGCCTGGCCACGGACGCCGACGGCCGGCCCTGCATCGAGGCGAAGACCCCGCTGGACCTGGAGCGCGATCTGCGGCTGCCCGGCGGCAACATCTTCCACCGGGACCTGGCGTTCCCGTACGCCGACGAGGGCACCGGCCGCTGGGGCGTGGAGACGGCGCACGCCAACGTGCTGCTGTGCGGGGCGGGCGCCGTGCGCGGCGGCGGCGTCAGCGGCATCCCCGGGCACAACGCGGCGATGGCGGTGCTGGGGGAGGTCTGAACAGCCCTGAGGGGCGGCCGTCCGGCCGCCCCTCAGCCATGCCTGCGTTCAGTCCCGCGACGCCGTCCACCCCTTCGCCGCGATCCGGCCCGCGTCCGCCTCGCGCGCGTCGGAGAACACGGCCGTGTCGCCGTCCTCCACCCGCACCTCGTCGACGTACACCCCGCGTCCGACGTAGCGCACGTCGGTGGTGTACCGCCAGCGCAGCGTCACCGGCTTGCCGCGCCACGCCGCCAGCGACGCCGACGCCCGGTGCCAGACCCGGCCCGACCAGCCGTCCGCCGTGCCCTCGGGGTGCGCGACCGTCGGACCGCCCGGCGCCGCCGCCGAGAACGGCACCGGCACCCAGGTGGTGCCGCCGTCGCCGGACGCCTCCAGGCGCACCGGGTCCCAGGTCGGCTCGGTGTCCCACCACAGGGCGAACCGCAGCTGCGCGCCCGGCCCCTGCACGGTCAGCTCCGGCAGGGTGAGCGTGGCGGTGGTCTGGCTGGCGACGCCGGAGAACCACGCCGTCTCCCCGTCGACCGGCCGCACCGGCACCGCCCGGGCGAGGTTCGTACCGGCCGCGACGCGCGGCGCGCTGCCGGAGCGCCAGTTGCGCACCGGGTGCACGGAGTTGCCGAGGAGGATCAGGAAGGTGTCGGTGCTCGGGTCGATCACCAGGCAGGTGCCGGTGAAGCCGGTGTGCCCCGCGGCGTGCGGGGTGGCCATCGCGCCCATGTACCAGTGCTGGTAGAGCTCGAAGCCCAGTCCGTGTTCGTCGCCGGGGAAGGCCGTGTTGAAGTCGGTGAACATCTGCTCCACCGACTCCTGCTTCAGGATGCGGGCCTTCCCGTACGCCCCGCCGTTCAGCAGCGTGCGGCACAGGATCGCCAGGTCCCAGGCGGTGGAGAAGACACCGGCGTGGCCGGCGACGCCGCCGAAGGAGAAGGCGTTCTCGTCGTGCACCTCGCCCCACACCAGCCCGCGCTGCATCCCCGACCAGGGCAGCCGCGCGTCCTCGGTGGCGGCGATGCGCGGCTTCCACTCGGCCGGCGGGTTGTAGCGCGTGTGGCGCATCCCCAGGGGGCCGGTGATCTCCTCGTGCAGCAGCACGTCGAGCTTCTTGCCGGTGATCTTCTCCAGGACCAGCTGGAGGGAGATGAGGTTGAGGTCGGAGTAGAGGTACTTGGTGCCGGGCGGGTTGAGCGGCGCCTCGTTCCACAGCCGCTGGAGCTTGGCCTCCCAGGTCGGCTCCTTGAACAGCGGGATCCAGGAGTTGAAGCCGGAGGTGTGGGTGAGCAGCTGCAGGATGGTGATGCCCTGCTTGCCCGCGGCGCCGAACTCCGGGAGGTAGGAGGCGACCGTGGCGTGCAGGTCGAGGGCGCCGCGCTCCATCTGCTGCACGGCCAGCAGGGACGTGAACAGCTTCGAGACGGACGCCAGATCGAAGACCGTGTCCATCGACATGTCGATCTGCTGGTCCGCCGGGAACTCGACGCCGGTGTCCGTGGTCTCGTCGTACCGCTGATAGCGCAGGGCCTTGCCGATGGGCTGCTCCAGCGCCACTGTCCGGCCGCGGCCGGCCAGGATCACGGCTCCGGCGTACCACGGGTACTTGGGGCTCGGGCCGAGATAGGCGCGGGCGTCGGTGACCAGCTGGTCGAGGTACCGCTGCAGCAGCCCGGCGTCCTCGGCGCCGCCGCGCCGCAGGACGGGGGTGGCCGCCGACTCGGTGGCCCACGCCGGCGCGGCGCCGCCTCCCAGCACCATCAGGCCTCCGCTCAAGGCCATCAGGCCCGCTCCGAACTGCCTTCGGCTGAATCCGTTGCCCGCAGCCTCGTCCGCGCTCATGATCCCACCCTGTCTCTGAAAGATATTTTCGTGCCGTTGGGCATCGCGGGAAACTTTCTTCCAGGGCGGAGCCCGTGTCAATACCGTGGAAGCGTGAACGGCCAGTTGAGGAGCCTTTGTCAGCGCTTGGCGGACGGAAGCAGCCCCACGGTGAGCGCCGCCGTCGCCGCCAGCGTCACGGCCGCCGCGGCCATGCTGATCCGCATGCCGCCCTCGAACGACTCCCGGCCCGCCAGCAGCGCGCCGAACACGGCCACCGCCAGCGCGCCCCCCGTCTGCCGGCTGGTGTTGAGGACGCCGGCCGCGGTCCCCGCCCGCTCCGCCGGAACGCTGTCGAGCACCAGCCCCGTCATCGGCGGCACCGTCAGTGCCCCGCCGAGACCGACCGGTACGGCGAGCAGCGCGACGGCCGTCACCGGCGTACCGGAGTCCACCAGGCACAGGGCCACCAGGCCCGCGCCCGCCAGCAGCTGGCCCGCCGCCATCGGCACCCGCGGGCCGAAGCGGGCGGCGACGCGTGCGGCGGCCAGGTTGACGACGGCGACCAGGGCCGTCATCGGCAGGAACAGCAGCCCCGTGTGCAGCGGCGACAGCCCGCGCGCCTGCTGGAAGTACAGGCTGAGGACGAACACGGCGCCGTAGAACGCGGCGTTGACGGCGAACCCGACCGCCACGCCCACCGACACCGCCCGCGTACGGAACAGCCTCAGCGGCACCATCGGCGCCGCCCGCCGCGCCTGCGCCCGTACGAAGGCGGCGCCGGCGGCCACCGCGACGAGAACCGCCAGGACGGGCCGCGGGCCCGCGAAGCCCTCCGCGCCGCCCACGATGACGCCGTAGGTGAGCGCGCCCATCGCCAGGACGGCCGTCAGCTGGCCCGTCCAGTCCACCGGCGCGGGCAGCCGCGGCGAGCGCCGGGTGCGCGCGAGCAGGAGCAGCGCCGCCGCCGCGGCCGGCAGATTGATGAAGAAGATCGCCCGCCAGCTCCAGGCGCTGGTCAGGAAGCCACCGGCCACCGGCCCGGCGGCCGCCGCCACCGCGCCGCCGGCCGTCCACACGGCGATCGCCCGGGCACGCCGGGCCTGGTCGGTGAACGCCTGCCGGATCAGTGCGAGCGACGCCGGCATCATCACGGCCGCCGCCGCGCCCTGGACGAGCCGGGCGCCGACCATCGTGCCCAGGCCCGGCGCCAGCCCGCACGCGGCGGAGGACAGGGCGAACAGCACCAGCCCGCCGGCGTAGGCCCGCCGGGCGCCGATCCGGTCGGTGAGCGCGCCGGCGGAGAGCATCAGCGCCGCGAACATCAGGGTGTAGCCGTCGGTCACCCACTGCAGCCCCGCCATGCCGCCGCCGAGGCTCGCGCCGATGTCCGGCAGTGCGACGGTGACGACCAGCGCGTCGAGCGCGATGACGAAGAAGCCGAGGAGGGAGGCGGCGAGGACGGGGCCGGGGGAGCCGTCGTGTCCGGCGGGTGCGGTGCGCGGTGGCGCGAGGGTGGTCCGGGTGACGGCCATGTGGGGCACTCCTGTGGTTCGTTGGTGTTCCCACCCTGGTCCGCGTCGTGCGCGCGTGGCAGGCCGCCCGGCGGCGGGGAGCGCCGTTCCTGGGTGTGACAGGGCCCCCCACGGCCTGTCCCCGGCGCGGCGGCCTGCGAGACTGGGCGCATGAGCGATCGGGCCGGGAGCGAGCTGGGGAGGTTCCTGCGGGCGCGCAGGGCGCTGGTCAAGCCGCAGGACGTGGGCCTCCCGCCGGGCGCCGGGATACGCCGCACCCCCGGGCTGCGCCGCGAGGAGCTGGCGACCCTGGCCGGCGTGAGCATCGACTACTACACGCGGCTGGAGCAGGGCAAGGAGACCCGGCCCTCCCCGGCCGTGATCGACGCCCTGGCCCGGACGCTGCAGCTGTGCGACGACGCGTACGACCACCTGGTCGCACTCGCGACGCGTGAGGCGCGCCACGCCGCCCACCAGCCGGCCCCGCGCACGGTCCGGGCGGGCGTGCGGCAGTTGCTCGAGACCCTGCGCCCCTACCCCGCGTATGTCATCGGCCGGACCAACGACCTGCTCGCCGCCAACCCCGCGGGTCTGCGGCTGATGGCGGGGATCCAGGAGTGGCCGGCGGCGCGGCGCAACGTCCTGCGCTACATGTTCCTGCACCCCGCCGCCCGCTGCCTGTACGCGGACTGGGAGGGCGCCGTGCGCAGCGGCGTGGCGCATTTGCGCGCGCGGGCCGGCACGGATCCGGACGATCCGGAGCTGGTGCGGCTGGTGGGCGAGCTGGCGGTGAAGAGCCCGGAGTTCGCCCGGCTGTGGGAGCGGTACGAGGTGGGCGCGCTCTCGGACGGCGTGAAGCGGTTCCGCCATCCCGAGGTGGGCGACATGGCGCTGCAGTACGAGGTCATGTCGCTGGCCCGCACCAACGGCCAGCGGCTGGTGGCGTACCAGGCGGTGCCGGGCAGCCCGGACCACGACGCGGTGGTGCTGCTGGACCTGGCGGCGAGCGCGGCGGAGGCGGAGCGCGCGACTCGATGACGGCGCCCCCGGCGTTACGAACAATCTGACGGAACGTCAGAAAAGGTCTTCCCCCGCCACGCTCCCTGCGGCATCCTGCGCCCATGCAGACGGAACTGAGCCGCCGCCTCGGCCTCGAGCACGCCATCTTCGGCTTCACCCCCTTCCCCGCCGTCGCCGCCGCCATCAGCCGCGCCGGCGGCCTCGGCGTCCTCGGCGCCGTCCGCTACGCCGCCGGGGACGAACTCGCCCGCGACCTCGACTGGATGGACGCCCACACCGAGGGCCGCCCGTACGGACTCGACGTCGTGATGCCCGCCAAGAAGGTCGAGGGCGTCACCGTCGAGGACGTGGAGGCGATGATCCCCGAGGGGCACCGCCGGTACGTCCGCGAGACGCTCGCCAAGTACGACGTACCGGACCTGCCGGACGGCGAGGCGTCGGGGTGGCGCATCACCGGGTGGATGGAGGAGGTGGCGCGCAGCCAGCTGGACGTCGCCTTCGACTATCCGGTCAGGCTCCTGGCCAACGCGCTCGGCTCACCCCCCGCGGACATCGTCGAGCGCGCCCACGCCCAGGACATCCTCGTCGCCGCCCTCGCGGGCAGCGCCCGGCACGCCCGCCACCACCAGGAGGCGGGCATCGACGTCGTCGTGGCGCAGGGGTACGAGGCCGGCGGGCACACCGGCGAGATCGCCTCCATGGTGCTCACGCCGGAGGTCGTACGGGCCGTCGATCCGCTTCCCGTCCTGGCGGCGGGCGGCATCGGCAGCGGCGAGCAGATCGCCGCCGGCCTGGCGCTCGGCGCGCAGGGCGTGTGGCTGGGCTCCCTGTGGCTGACGACCGTCGAGGCGGACCTGCACTCGGACGCCCTCACCCGCAAGCTGCTGGCCGCCGGCTCCGGCGACACCGTCCGCTCCCGCGCCCTGACCGGCAAGCCCGCCCGCCAGCTGCGCACCGAGTGGACCGACGCCTGGGACGACCCGGCGGGCCCCGGCACCCTGCCGATGCCGCTGCAGGGCCTGCTCGTCGCGGAGGCGGTCTCGCGGATCCAGCGGCACGAGGTCGAACCGCTGCTGGGCACACCGGTGGGCCAGATCGTCGGCTCGATGAACTCCCGGCGTACCGTCCAGGCCGTCTTCGACGACCTCACCCGCGGCTTCGAGCGCGCCGTGGACCGCGTCAACCGCATCGCGGGGAGAGCCTGATGACCGGCGCGGCGCCCAACGGCTTCTGGGCACAGGCCACCGCCGACCCCGGGCGGGTCGTGCTGATCGCCCCCGACGGCGAGGAGTGGACCGCGGGCCGGCTGCACGCGGCGAGCAACCGCCTCGTCCACGGCCTTCGCACCGCCGGGCTGAGCGCGGGGGACGCCTTCGCCGTCGTGCTGCCGAACGGTGTCGAGCTGTTCACCGCGTACCTCGCCGCGTTCCAGGCGGGCTTCTACCTGGTGCCCGTCAACCACCATCTGGTCGGCCCGGAGATCGCCTGGATCGTCTCCGACTGCGAGGCGAAGGTCCTCATCGCCCACGAGCGCTTCGCGGACGCGGCCCGGACGGCGGCCGACGCGGCGCGACTCCCGGCCGCCGGGCGCTACGCGGTCGGAACCGTCGACGGCTTCCGCGCGTACGACGAACTGCTGGACGGACAGCCGGAGACGCCCCCGGACGGCCGCACCATGGGCTGGGTCATGAACTACACCTCCGGCACCACGGGCCGGCCCCGCGGTATCCGCCGTCCGCTCACCGGCAGGCCCCCGGAGGAGAACCATCTCGGCGGCTTCCTCGGCATCTTCGGCATCAGGCCCTTCGACGGGAACGTCCACCTCGTCTGCTCGCCGCTCTACCACACCGCCGTGCTGCAGTTCGCGGGCGCGTCGCTGCACATCGGCCACCGGATCGTGCTGATGGACAAGTGGACGCCGCGGGAGATGCTGCGCCTCATCGACGAACACCGCTGCACGCACACGCACATGGTCCCCACCCAGTTCCACCGCCTCCTCGCCCTGCCGGAGGAGGTCCGGGCCGGTTACGACGTGTCCTCCATGCGGCATGCCATCCACGGCGCCGCCCCCTGCCCCGACCACGTCAAACGGGCGATGATCGACTGGTGGGGGAGCTGCGTCGAGGAGTACTACGCGGCCAGCGAGGGCGGCGGCACCTTCGCCACCGCCGAGGACTGGCTGAAGAAGCCGGGAACGGTCGGCAAGGCGTGGCCGATCAGCGAGATCGCGGTGTACGACGACGACGGGAACCGGCTGCCCCCGGGCGAGCTGGGCACCGTCTACCTGCAGATGAGGACGGGCGGGTTCGCGTACCACAAGGACGAGGGCAAGACCCGCAAGAACCGGATCGGGGACTTCTTCACGGTCGGCGACCTCGGCTATCTGGACGACGACGGCTATCTCTTCCTGCGCGACCGCAAGATCGACATGATCATCTCCGGCGGCGTCAACATCTACCCCGCGGAGATCGAGGCCGCGCTGCTCACCCACCCCGCCGTGGCCGACGCCGCCGTCTTCGGCATCCCGCACGACGACTGGGGCGAGGAGGTCAAGGCCGTCGTCGAACCCGCTGAGGGCCACGCCCCTGACCCGGAGCTGGCCGCCGCGATCCTGGCGCACTGCGACCGGAACCTGGCCGGCTACAAGCGCCCGCGGACGGTCGACTTCATCGCGCACATGCCGCGCGACCCCAACGGCAAGCTGTACAAGCGGCGGCTGCGCGACCCGTACTGGGAGGGGCGGGAGAAGGCGGTGTGACGTGCTCCGTGGTGAGCGCCGCGGTCAGCTCTGCGGTGAGCAGAACACCGTTGCGGGTGATGATCGACCGATGACAGCATCGCCCGTATGCCCACCTTCACCGCACCGGACGGCACCCGGCTCACGTACCACGTCAAGGGCCGGGGCGAGCCGCTGGTCTGCGTCCCCGGCGGCGCCATGCGCGCCTCCGCGTACCTGGGGACCCTCGGCGGCCTCGACGCCCGCCGGCAGCTGATCCTGCTCGACCTGCGCGGCACGGGGGACTCCGCCGTACCGGACGACAAGTCGACGTATCGAGTCGACCGGCAGGTGCCGGACCTCGAGGCGCTGCGCGCGCACCTGGGGCTGGAGCGGATGGACGTGCTCGCGCACTCCGCCGGCTCGAACCTGGCGCTGCTGTACGCCCTGAGGTATCCGGAGCGGGTGCGGCGGATGGTGTTCCTGACGCCCACGCTGCGGCCGCTGGGGCTGAAACCGTCCCTGGAGCTCTGGCAGGAGCACACGGCGTGGCGTGCGGGCGAGCCCTGGTACCCGCGGGCGCGCGCCGCGCTCACGGAGATCGCCGGGGGCGGTGACTCGGACGAGCTGTGGAAGGCTGTCGAGCCGTTCTTCTACGGCACCTGGGACGACGCGGCTCGCGAGCACGCGGCGGGCGCCGACGACCAGTTCAACGAGGAGGCGGCGAACGGCTACTTCGCTCCCGGTGCCTTCGACGTCGCGGAGGTCCGCGAGCAGGTCTCCCGCTTCCCCGCGCCCGTCCTGGTGCTGGCGGGCGAACACGACTGGAACCCGCGCCCGTCTGACGCGCGGGAATTCGCGGACCTGCTGCCCGCCGGCCGGCTCGTCGTCCAGCCGGGCACGGTGCACGCGCCCTGGGTGGACGACGGCGATTTCGTCGTACGGCATGCCGCCGCGTTCCTCGACGAGGGGGCGGTCCAGGAGACCGTAGTGGACGGCGTCCGCCTGGCCTACCGCTGCTGGGGGCGGCCCGACGCGCCGCCGATGGTGCTGCTGCACGGCCTCGGCGGGCGCGGCGCCCACTGGTCGGGGGTTGCGGACGAACTCGCCGCCGGCCACCGGGTGTACGCCCTCGACCTGCGCGGTCACGGCGACAGCGACCGGCCGGGGGGCTACGCCTTCCCCGCGTACGCCGAGGACGTCGCCGGTTTCATCCGCGCGCTGGACCTCGGCCCGGTCACCCTGATCGGGCACTCGCTCGGCGGGCTGGTCGGCCAGCTGCTCGCCGCCCGCCATCCGGAGCTGGTCGAGCGGCTGGTCCTGGAGGAGGCCCCGTCCCTCGCGCCCGCCGACCCGCCGCAGAGCGTGCCGGAGGCGCCCGCCGGCCTGGACTTCGACTGGGAGGCCAAGGTGCAGGCCGTGCCGCAGCGCAACGCCCCGGACCCGGCCTGGGCGGCGGACGCGGCGCGGATCACCGCGCCCACCCTGGTGATCTACGGCGGACCGGCGAGCTTCCTGCCGGAACGGCTGTTCAAGGACCTGGCGGACGCGATCCCCGACTGCGCCCTGGTGACCGTCGAGGCCGGGCACCAGGTCCACGAGACCCGGCCGCGGGAGTTCCTCGACGCGGTGCGCGGCTTCCTCGGTCAGGAGGCGGGCGGCGGCGCGGGGGAGTCCGGCGGCTCCGCGGGGGAGTCCGGCGTGAACTCGTAGGTGACGGCTTCGCGGCGGGTCAGCGCGTACTGGACCTCCAGCAGCACCCGCTGCTGGAACGGGTACTTGCGGTTCAGCCGGCGCGCCGCCGCCTTCGCCTCCGTGCCGTCGAGGGCGCGCATGCCGCCCTCGATGTCGGGTCCGGTGGGCGTGCCGCGCATCGTGCAGGGCGCGATGCGCACCCGCGGGTTGTTCCGCATCCGCTTGGCCTTGCCCGAGGCGGCGAAGGTGCGGACGTACGCGTGGTCGCCCTCGACGGCGATGTTCACCGGCGTGCCGATCCGCTGACCGTTGCGGCGGAACGTGGTGAGCAGGACGGCTTTCTGCTTGGCGAGGCGTTCGAGCTGGGCACCCGGTGTGGTCATGGGCCCTCCTTCCCGGGTACGGATCTGCGGCCTGCCGCCGATGCTGCCGCGTGCCGGTCGAGGCGGCAAGCGGCGGGACGCCGGTAGGGGCTGCCGGCGGGGGCCGGTACGCCTCGGCGACGCGGTGCGAGCCGGCGCGGGTGCCCGCCCCGTTCGTGCGCCGGTACCGGGGCTACCCTGGCCGGATGATCGAGGACGGCGCCACCGCCAGGGGCAGTGTGACCACGGTGCGGCGGGTCGGCGACACCATCCGCCGGCCGGTCGGCTTCTGGACGCCCGCGGTGCATGCCCTGCTGGCCCATCTCGAGTCGGTGGGCTTCACCCGTGCGCCCCGCGTCGTCGGCACCGACGGCGCGGAGGAGGTGCTGTCCCTGCTGCACGGCGAACCGGCGTTCTCGCCCTGGCCGCAGGCCCTGCGCCGGACGGCCGGTATCGCCTGGCTGGCGTCCTGGCTGCGCGAGTACCACGACGCGGTCCGCGACTTCCGCCCGCCGCCGGACGCCCGGTGGCAGGGCCAGGAGGAGGACTGGCGCCCCGGACTGGTCATCCGCCACGGCGACCTGGGCCCGTGGAACTCCATCTGGGCCGGGGACCGGCTGGCGGGCTTCATCGACTGGGACTTCGCGGCCCCCGGCCAGGCCCTCGACGACCTCGCCCAACTCGCCTGGTACGCGGTCCCGCTGAGGCCCGCGGACCAGCAGCGCCGCGCACCCGTCTCCGGCTCCCGGGCGCTGCCCGCCCGCCTGGACGCCCTCTGCACGGCGTACGGCGCGGACCCGTCATCGGTCCTCGACGCGCTGGACGCCCTGCAGTCCCGCGAGGCAGCCCGCACCGAACGCCTCGGGGGCCAGGGCCAGGAGCCCTGGTCGGCGTTCCTCGCGCGCGGGGACGCGGCGGAGATGCGCGCGGAGAACGCCTGGCTGGGGGCGCAGCGCCCGTTCCTCCTTGGCGGTCAGGAGACAGGGTCCTCGGCGCAGAGCGTGTAGAGGTTCCGCAGGTCGCCCTCCACCGGTGCCTGCTTCCAGAAGGCGAAGCCCAGTTTGCGGCAGACCCGCTGCGAGGAGAGGTTGTCCGGGGCGATGATCGCCAGCAGAGCGCCCGGGTACGTACGGCGGGCCCTGGACAGCAGGGCGCGGCCCGCCTCCGTGGCGTAGCCGAGGCCGCGGACCTCCGGGACCAGGCGGTAGCCCCACTCCAGCCAGGTCTCGCCCGCGAGGTCGATGCGGTCGACGCCGGTGTAGCCGACGATCAGCCCGGAGGAGAGCTCCACCACCGGCTGCTTGCCGAACGGGATGGTCCCGCAGACCGCGAGCATGTGGTCGAAGCGGGCCTCGGCCTCCGACTCGGTGAGGATCCGGGGGGAGAACACCATGAAGTCCTCGTCGCGGAACAGCTCGACGAAACGGGCCCGGTCGGACTCGCGCGGCGGGCGCACCTCGAGGCGCGCTGTCGTCACGGTGTCCGGATCCCGGTCGGTCACATGTCCTCCCGCCGCCCATCCTGCCGTATCGGGCGGCGCCGGAGTAGGCCGGAACTCACCCGCCGGACGCGACCTGCTTCGCCCAGCGGTAGTCCGCCTTGCCGCTCGGCGAGCGCTGGACGTGGTCCGTGAACACCACCGTACGGGGGATCTTGTAGCCGGCCAGCCGTCCGCGGCAGTGCGCCTCGATGGCCTCCGCCGTCAGCGTGTCCACGCCCGCGCGGGGCTGGACGACGGCGGCCACCCGGTTGCCCCACCGCTCGTCCGGCACGCCGGCGACCAGCACGTCGTACACGTCCGGATGGGCCTTGAGCACATGCTCGACCTCCTCCGGATAGACCTTCTCGCCGCCCGTGTTGATGCACTGCGAGCCGCGCCCGAGCACCGTGACGATGCCCTGCTCGTCGATGGTCGCCATATCGCCGAGCAGCACGCACCGCAGGCCGTCCCGCTCGAAGAACGTCTCGGCCGTCTTCCCGGGGTCGTTGTAGTAGCCGAGCGGCACGTGCCCGCGCTGGGCCACCCGTCCGATCTCGCCCGGGGCCACCGGCGCGTGCGTCGCCGGATCGACCACCAGCGTCCGCTCGTTGACCTCGATACGGAACCGCCCCGGCCCCGAGTCGGCCGTGGCCGTGCCGTTGAAGCCGGACTCCGAGGAGCCGAAGTTGTCGAGCAGCATGCAGTTCGGCGCGAGCGCCCGGAAGCGGTCGCGCAGTGTCTCCGACAGGATCGCGCCCGAGCTGCTCACGCTGAACAGCGACGACAGGTCCGAGCCCCGCATCGGCCCGTCGAGGGCGTCCAGCAGCGGCCGCATCATCGCGTCCCCGACCAGCGACACACTGGTGACCCGCTCCTCGGCGATGGTCCGCAGGACCGCCTCCGGCGCGTACTTGCGGTGGATGACCAGCTTCTGGCCGAAGTTGAAGGAGATGAACGACGTCAGCGTCGCCGTACCGTGCATCAGCGGCGGCGTCGGGAAGAACACCAGCCCCTCGCCGCCGGCCGCCACCCGCTCCGCCAGCTCCTCCGGCCGCTTCACCGGCTCACCGGTCGGCGCCCCGCCGCCCAGCCCGGAGAAGAACAGGTCCTCCTGCCGCCACATGACGCCCTTCGGCATGCCCGTGGTGCCGCCGGTGTAGATGATGAACTGGTCGTCGGCCGACCGCGGACCGAAACCGCGCTCCGGTGACCCGCCCGCCTCGGCGTCCGCGAACCGCACCGGAGGGATGGCCGGTTCGGGCGAGCCCTCGGGCGCCTCACCCACCCGGACCAGGTGCCGCAGCTTCGGCGACCTGGGCTGCGCGGCCGCGACCCGCGGGGTGAACTCCCCCTCGAAGACGACGGCCGTCAGATCGGCGTCGCGGAAGAGGTAGATCAGCTCGTCCTCGACGTACCGGTAGTTGATGTTCACGGGCACGGCGCGGATCTTGATCGCCGCGAGCGCCGACTGCAGGTACTCCACGCCGTTGTACAAATACAGGCCGACGTGCTCGCCGGGCGAGACGCCCGCGGCGAGCAGATGGTGCGCGATCCGGTTCGCCGCCGCGTCCAGCTCGCCGTACGTCAGCGCGGTGCGCGCGCCCGTCCCCGGATGGTCGAGGTACACCAGCGCCTCCCGCCCGGGCACGGCGTCCACGACGGACTCGAAGAGGTCGGCAAGGTTGTACTCCACGGCGCCTCCTGCCCGGGCTGGGTCGTTGGCCGTATTACTAGCGCCGCCGCACCGACGTGGGAAGGGGCGCGGACAAGAAATCTGACTGAGCGTCAGAAAAGTCTTGAAGTGGGCCGCCCGCTCCTGCACCCTGTTCTACGCGGTTTCCCGGCCCCCTTCGGCGAGAGGAAGAGCCATGAGCGGCACCGAGCACCTCACCGTCGAACGGGAGGGAGCGACCCTGATCCTCACCCTCAACCGCCCCGAGGCCAAGAACGCCCTCTCCCTGCCCATGCTGGTCGGCCTGTACGACGGCTGGCTCGCGGCCGACGAGGACGACACCGTCCGGTCCGTCGTCTTCACCGGCGCGGGCGGCGACTTCTGCGCCGGCATGGACCTCAAGGCCCTCGCCGGCGACGGCGGACTCGCCGGAGACGGCTATCGCGACCGTCTGAAGGCGGACCCGGACCTGCACTGGAAGGCGATGCTGCGCCACCACCGCCCGCGCAAGCCGGTCATCGCCGCCGTCGAGGGCTACTGCGTGGCCGGCGGCACGGAGATGCTGCAGGGCACCGACATCCGCGTCGCGGGCGAGAGCGCGACGTTCGGACTCTTCGAGGTACGGCGCGGCCTGTTCCCCATCGGCGGCTCCACCGTCCGCCTGCCGCGCCAGATCCCGCGCACGCACGCGCTGGAGATGCTGCTCACCGGCCGCCCGTACACGGCGCAGGAGGCCCGCGACATCGGCCTGATCGGACACGTCGTACCCGACGGCACCGCCCGCGCCAGGGCCCTGGAGATCGCCGGGCTGATCAACGCCAACGGACCCCTCGCCGTCGAGGCCGTCAAGGCCAGCGTGTACGACACGGCCGCGCTGCCGGAGGAGGACGGCCTGAAGCTCGAACTCGAGCGGGGCTGGCCGGTCTTCGCCACCGCCGACGCGAAGGAGGGCGCCCGCGCCTTCGCCCAGAAGCGTGAGCCGGAGTTCCGCCGGGCCTGAGCGTTCCCACCCCAAGGAGACCCACGCCCCAAGGAGACCCAAGTGCCGCAGACCCTCAGCGCCCCGCTGGTCGTCGAGTTCCCCTTCACCCGCTCCCTCGGGCCCGTACAGAGCGCCTTCCTCACCGGGCTGCGCGAGCGCACCGTGCTCGGTGTGCGGACCGCCGGCGGGCGGGTGCTCGTCCCGCCCGTGGAGTACGACCCGGTGACCTCCGCGGAGATCCGCGACCTGGTCGAGGTCGGCACCGCCGGCACGGTCGTCACCTGGGCGTGGAACGCCGCCCCCCGGCCCGGTCAGCCGCTGCGCACGCCCTTCGCCTGGGCGCTGGTGCGGCTCGACGGCGCCGACACCGGCCTGCTGCACGCCCTGGAGGCGCCGCGGGACGTCGTCCGCACGGGGATGCGGGTGCGTGTCCGGTGGGCCGAGGAACGGGAGGGCCGGATCACCGACATCGCCTGCTTCGAACCCGAGCGCGGGGCGGCGGAGCCCGCACCGCCGCCGCCCGCCCCGCACGACGGCGTCTTCCCCGAGCCGGTGACCGGCATCGTCGAGCCGGCGCGGCTGGAGTACACCTACAGCCCGGGCCGCTCCACCACGGCGTACCTGCACGCCCTCACCGAACAGCGCACCGTCGGCGAGCGCTGCCCCTCCTGCCGCAAGGTCTACGTGCCGCCGCGCGGCGCCTGCCCCACCTGCGGGGTGGCCACCGACGAGCAGGTGGAGGTGGGGCCGCACGGCACGGTGACGACGTTCTGCATCGTCAACATCAAGGCCCGCAACCTCGACGTCGAGGTCCCGTACGTCTACGCCCACATCGCCCTGGACGGCGCCGGACTGGCCCTGCACGGCCGCATCGGCGGCATCCCGTACGACCAGGTCCGCATGGGCCTGCGCGTCGAGCCGGTGTGGCGGGAGGGCGCCCGCTGGCCCGACCACTACCGCCCCACCGGCGAACCGGACGCGGACTACGACGACTACAAGGACCTCCTGTGACGGGCGCGCGGACCGGCGACCCCAGGTACCCGCGGACAAGCGCGCGGGCCGACGACGGCAACGGGAGGCAGTGATGCGGGACATCGCGATCGTCGCGTACGCCAGGACGCCGGCCGGCGCGGGCGCCGAAGAGCTCTCCGAGGTCGAGATGCTGATGCCCGTGCTGCACGAGGTGCTGCACGCCACCGGGCTGAAGGCCGGGGACATCGGCTTCACCTGCTCCGGATCCAGCGACTATCTCGCCGGGAGGGCGTTCTCCTTCACGATGGCCCTGGACGGCGTGGGCGCCTGGCCGCCGATCTCCGAGTCGCACGTCGAGATGGACGGCGCCTGGGCGCTGTACGAGGCGTGGGTGAAGCTGCTCACCGGTGACGCCGACACCGCGCTCGTCTACGCGTACGGCAAGTCCTCACCCGGCGACATCGGCGCCGTCCTCACCCGCCAGCTCGATCCGTACTACCTCGCTCCCCTGTGGCCGGACGCAGACTCCCTGGGCGCCCTGCAGACGCAGGCCGCCATCGACGCGGGGCACGCCGGGCTGAGCCAGCCGCTGTCGCCCTCCGACCGCACCCCCGTGGGGGACGCCGCGGCGGCGGTGGTGCTCGCCGCCGGCGACACCGCGCGCGGGCTGTGCGCGCGGCCCGCGTGGATCCGCGGGATCGACCACCGGATCGAGGCGCACGGCCTCGGGGTGCGCGATCTGGCGGACTCGCCGTCCACCCGGCTGGCCGCGACCCGTGCGGGCGCCTTCGACGCGCCCGTCGACGCGGCCGAACTGCACGCCCCGTACCGCGGACAGCAGGCCGTGCTCCGCGAGGCGCTGAAGCTCGGCGACGGCGTCGCCCTGAACCCCTCCGGCGCGGAGAACGCGGTGATGGCCGCCGGCCTGATCCGGATCGGCGAGGCGGCGGCCCGGATCACACGCGGCGACTCGCAACGCGCCCTGGCCCACGCCACCTCGGGGCCCTGTCTGCAGCAGAACCTGGTCGCCGTCCTCGAGGGGGAGTCGTGAGCAAGGAGCCCGTGGCGGTCGTCGGAATCGGCCAGACCAAGCACACCTCCGCCCGCAAGGACGTGTCGATCGCCGGTCTGGTACGCGAGGCGGCGCTGCGGGCGCTCGCCGACGCGGAGCTCGACTGGGCGGACGTCGACGCCGTCGTCATCGGCAAGGCGCCCGACTTCTTCGAGGGCGTCATGATGCCCGAGCTGTATCTGGCGGACGCCCTCGGCGCGGTGGGCAAGCCGATGATGCGGGTGCACACGGCCGGCTCGGTCGGCGGATCGACGGCCCTCGTGGCGACGAGCCTGGTCGCCGCCCGCGTCCACCGGACGGTGCTCACCGTCGCCTTCGAGAAGCAGTCGGAGTCCAACGCGATGTGGGGGCTGTCCCTTCCCATCCCGTTCCAGCAGCCGCTCGTGGCGGGCGCGGGCGGCTTCTTCGCCCCGCACATCCGCGCGTACATGCGGCGTACCGGCGCCCCGGACACGATCGGCTCCCTGGTGGCGTACAAGGACCGCCGCAACGCCCTGAAGAACCCCTACGCGCATCTGCACGAGCACGACATCACCCTGGAGAAGGTCCAGGCGTCGCCGATGCTGTGGGACCCGGTGCGCTACTCCGAGACCTGTCCGTCCTCCGACGGCGCCTGCGCCATGGTCCTCACCGACCGGGCCGGCGCGGCCCGCGCCCCCTACCGGCCGGCCTGGGTGCACGGCGGGGCGATGCGCAGCGAGCCGACCCTCTTCGCCGGCAAGGACTGCGTCTCCCCGCAGGCGGGGAAGGACTGCGCGGCGGACGTCTACCGGCAGGCGGGCATCGCCGATCCGCGGCGGGAGATCGACGCCGTGGAGATGTACGTGCCGTTCTCCTGGTACGAGCCGATGTGGCTGGAGAACCTCGGCTTCGCGGCGGAGGGCGAGGGCTGGAAGCTCACCCAGTCCGGCGTCACCGAACTGGACGGCGACCTCCCGGTGAACCCCTCCGGCGGGGTGCTGTCGACCAACCCGATCGGCGCGTCCGGGATGATCCGCTTCGCCGAGGCGGCGCTGCAGGTGCGCGGCGCGGCGGGGGAGCACCAGGTGCCCGGGGCGCGCCGGGCGCTCGGCCACGCGTACGGGGGCGGCTCCCAGTTCTTCTCGATGTGGCTGGTCGCCGACCGCGCTCCCGGGAGCTGACCGTGTGACCTGTCGCACAGGCCCCGTGATGGCTAGGCTTGCCGGGGACACGCACCGGGAGGAGCACGCACGTGGCCGAGAGCACCACTGAACATCCCCTGGCCGGCCGGGAGAAGCCCCAGCTCGATCTTTCGGGCGCGCAGTGGCAGTCCAGCAGCCAGGGGGTCGGCGACGTCCAGATCGCCTTCGTCGAGGGCTATATCGCCATGCGCGACGGACGCAACCCGCAGGGACCCGCACTGATCTTCACGCCCGCGGAGTGGCGGGCGTTCGTGCTGGGCGCGCGCGACGGGGAGTTCGACCTCACCTAGGGGATCTTCAGACCAGCACCACGCAGCCGCGCGCCCGGAGCCCCGCCGCCACCGGGTGTGAGTCCTCGACCCCGTTCCAGCGCAGGTCGAGCTTCTCCAGTGCGGGCAGTCCGGCCAGCCAGCCCGGCAGCCCCGTGAGCCGGTTGCCGCGCAGGTCGAGCCGGCGCAGCCGCGGCAGCCCGGCCAGGCAGTCCGGGACGGCCGTGAACGCGTTGTCGCGCAGCTCGAGTTCCCGCAGCTCGGCGAGGTCGCCCAGGCCCGCCGGGAGGCCGCTCAGCGCGTTGCCGCGCAGCCACAGCTCGCGCAGCCCGGCGAGGCCGCCCAGCGACGCGGGCAGCGCCGTCAGCCGGTTGTGCTGCGCGCGCAGCTCGACGAGCCCGCGCATGCCGCCCAGGGCGGCGGGGAGCGCGACCAGCTCGTTCTCCCCGACGTTGAGGTACGCCAGTTCGGTGAGCGCGCACAGGGACTCCGGGAGGACGGTGAGCCGGTTGTCGTGCAGATACAGGAAGCGGTCGAGCGCGGGCAGCGATCCGACCTCCGCCGGCACCGCGCGCAGCCGGTTGTGCCCCAGGTCGAGGGTGCGCAGCCGGGTGAGGGAGGCGATCCCCGGGGGTAGTTCGGTGAGCCCGTTGTCCGCGAGGATCAGCACCTCGGTGCCCGTCTCCTGCCACACCTCGGCCGGTACGCGTCCGAGTCCGGCCTTCCAGAAGTCGAGCGTCGTCACGGCCAGGGCCCCAGCTCGGGCAGCGGACCGTTCACCGCGGTGACCGGCTGCCGCGGCGTACGGCCGGCGAACCACGCCGCGAGGTCCGCCAGCCGTCCGTCGACCGCCGCGGCCGGATCCCCGTCGCCGTACACCCGGCTCTCCGGTCCGTCCGTGACCCGCAGCGCGAGTCCGCCCTCGGGGGCGCGCGGGGTGAGGAAGTCCAGGATGTGGCCGCACAGGGCGCGCGACCAGTCGCCCGGTCCGCGGCCCAGCAGCGCGTCGGCGGTGTGGATCTCCAGCTCCCGCCACCAGCACAGCAGGGCGCCCCGCAGCTCCCCGTCCCGGTAGCGGACCGGCCGCGACCAGTCGTCCGGGCCCACGGCCGTCCAGGCGGCGTGCGCCTCGGCCAGCGCCACGCGCACCGCGTCGCGCAGTTCGGCGGCGGAGCGGACGGCGCCCGCCTCGATGCCCGCGTCGCGGGCCGGCCGCCCTCCGTCGTACACCTCGACCAGCTCGCCCCTGACCGCGTGGCGCGCCTGGCGGGCGAGTGCGCGGCCGATGCCCTCGAGGTGCGAGAGCACGTGCGCCCGGGACCAGCCGGGCAGTGCGGAGGGCTCGCGAACGGCCTCGTCGGTCAGGCCCTCGACCAGCTCACCCAGCCGGTCCTGGCCGGCCAGGATCTCGTCCAGTACGTCACGTACCTGCGGTGTCATGCGGCGTCCCCTCCACGTGTGGCTAATGGATGTGTGGGACCTTAGCATTAGAAGCCCGAGGGGGGCCGAGCGGACGAGAGGTGGTATGCATGGGGGCCATGACGGACGACCGGCCGGTGCTGCGCCTGGCTCTCACCATCCGCCACGACGGGCACGGCGGCGTGGCGGACGATCTGACCACCGCGGACGCCCTCACCGTGTGGGTCGCCGAGCACCGCGCGGCGCTCGGCGTGGAGCCCTTCCCGGCGGACGACGCGGCCCTGACGGCGGTACGCGACCTGCGGGCCGCCGTCCGCGCCCTGTTCGCGCTGGCCGTACGGCCGGGCCCCGCGAGCCGGGCCGACACCCGCCCCCCGATGCCGGCGCAGGAGGCCGTCGCCCGTCTCAACGCCGCGGCGGCCGCGCTGCCGAGCGCGCCGCGCCTGGAGTGGCCGCAAGGCGGCGCCCCGGCCGCCTCCGAGGTCCCGTCCGCCGCCGTGTCGCCGCCGGTCCGGCTGACCGCCGCCCTGGCCCGCGACGCGATCGCGTTCCTCGCCGGACCGGACCGCGAGAAGCTGCGCGCCTGCCAGGGCCCGCGCTGTGTGCGCTACTTCGTCAAGGAGCATCCGCGCCAGGAGTGGTGCAAACCGTCCTGCGGCAACCGCGCCCGCGTCGCCCGCCACCACGAGCGCCACCGCGGCACGGTCTGAGCCCGCGCCGTCCTCCCGCGGCGCGGTCCGACCGCCTGCGAATAGTCCATGGGCAATCCCGCAGGACGGGGTCCCAGACCGTGCGCGCGGGCGTACGCTCAGTGGTCACGGACGGGTGTGCGGGCCTCCGCGCTCCCTGGCCTGAGCTGGTGGTGTCCTGATGCGCGAGGAGCGGTTACTCGAACGCGAGGCGGAGTTGAGCGCCATCGACGACGCCCTGCGCGAGGTCGCCGGGCTGCCTCGCAGCGGCTCGGGCCGGCCCCGGGTGCGCCGTGGCGGGCTGGTCGCCGTCGCCGGGCACGCCGGGCTCGGCAAGACCACGCTGCTGGCCGAGACCCGCACCCGGGCCGCGGCCCTCGGCTGCACCGTCCTGTTCGCCCGCGGCGGCGACCAGGAGCAGCGCGTCGCCTTCCACGTCGCCCGCCAGCTCCTGCAGCCCCAGCTCGCCCGCTACGGCGACGACGAACTGCACGACACCCTCGGCGGCTGGTACGGCATCGTGGGCCCCGCACTGGGCCTGTGCGCCCCCGCGGGCGGCGCCCCGCCGGACCCCCAGGGGCTCGCGGACGGCCTGGACTGGGTGCTGACGTACCTCGCCACCCACCGCGCCCCGCTGGTGCTCGTCCTCGACGACGCGCACTGGGCAGACCCCCAGTCCCTCGGCTGGCTCACCGCGTTCGCCCCGCGCGCCGAGGAGCTCCCCATGCTCGTCGTCGCCGCCTACCGGCCGGAGGAACTCCCCGAGTACGCCGAGTCCTTCCGCGGCCTGCCCGGACGCGCCGGCCACCGACCGATCGGCCTCGACCCGCTCACCGCGCCGGCCATCGCCGACCTGGTGCGCGTCCGGATCGGCCCCGGAGCGGACGACGCCTTCTGCCGTGAGTGCTGGGCCGTCACCGCGGGCAACCCCTTCGAGGCCGTCGAACTCACCGCCAAGGTCCGCGACCGGGGTCTGCGCCCCGACGAGTCCAGCGCCCATCTGCTGCGCGATCTGGCGGCCGCCGCCAAGGGCAGCGGACTCGTCCGCCGCCTCGAGCGCCTCGGCGCCTCCACCGTCCGCTACGCCTGGGCCTGCGCCGTACTCGGCACCGAGATCTCCCCGACGCTCGCCGCGCACGTCGCGGGCCTGGGCCAGGAGGAGGCCGCCGACGCGGCGGACCGGCTGCGCGAGTTCCGCATCCTCGCCGGCTCCGACGTCCTGGAGTTCGTGCACCCGCTGATCGCGACCGCCGTCTACCGCGCGATCCCGGACGCGGTGCGCGTCGCGCTGCACGGCCAGGCCGCCTGGGCGCTGGTCGACCAGGGGCTCGGCCCCTCCGCCGCGGCCCGCCATCTGCTGGAGACCCATCCGGAGGGCGACCCCTGGGTCGTCACCCAGTTGCGCGAGGCGGCCCGCGAGACGCTGCGCGCCGGCGCGCCCGAGGCCGCGCGCTCCTATCTCTCCCGCGCCCTGCGCGAACCGCCGCCCCTGGAGGACCGCGCCGCCGTCCTGTACGAACTGGGCTGCTCCTCCACGCTCACCGAGCCCGCCACCACCGTCAACCATCTGCGCAGCGCGCTGGACGAGCCGTACTCCGACCCGGAGCTGCGGCACGCCATCATCTACCGGCTCTCCCAGACCCTCGCCCACTCCGACCGCCTCGGCGAGGCGTCCGCCGTGGTCGCCGAGGGCTCGCGGACGGTCAGCGACGCCCGCACCCGGCTGCGGATGCGCGCCGAGCAGTTCATGTGGGACGCGTTCCGCTCCGACGAACCGGACTCGCCGGCCCGCTCCCGGCGCCTGGCCCGCCTTGCCGACCGGCTCCCGGGCCGCGACCTCACCGAGCGGTACATCATCGGCCTGCGCGCCTGGGACGCCACCCTGCGCGCCGAACCCGCCGACGTCGCCGTCCGGCAGGCGGAGCGCGCGCTGTGCGGCGGCCTCAACTGGGCCGACGAGGAACGCGGTTTCGAGGTGCCGGTGCTGGTCGCCCTCGCGTTCATGTACGCCGACCGGCCCGGCCGGGCGGAGGAGCTCTTCGCCGACGGCATAGCGGCCTTCGAGCGGGCGGGCTGGCGCGGCGCCCATCTGTCCTTCGGCTACACCCTCCTCGGTTACGTCCGCTACCGCCGCGGCCGGCTCCACGAGGCGGAGGACTTCGCCCGCGACGGGCTGCGCCTGGCCGACCGCGTCGGCAGGGGCACACCCGCCCAGTGGTACGCGCTGGCCATCCTCATCGAGATCCTCCTCGCGCGCGGACGCCCCCGCGAGGCGGCACGGCTGGCGGAGAGCTACGACTTCGGCGAGCCGTTCCCGGCCGCCGTCACCTTCCCCGACGCGCAGACCGTCTACGGCGAGCTGCTGCTGGCGACCGGCCGGACGGAGGAGGCCGCCGTCCAGCTGGCGGCTGCCGGCCGGCGGCTCTCCCCGCGCGGTATCCGCAACCCCTCGTGGTGCCCCTGGCAGCTGCACCTCGCCCGCGCCCGGGCGCACGACAACCCCGACGAGGCCCTCCGCCAGGCCCACGAGGCCATGGCCCAGGCCCGGCGGTACGGCACCGCCTCCGCCATCGGCCAGGCCCTGCGCGTCACCGCCCAGGTGTCGTGCCCGGCGGAGCGCCCCAAGCTGCTGCAGGAAGCCGTCGACCAGCTGGAACGCTCACCCGCCGGGTACGAACTGGCCGTGGCCCTCGTCGAGCACGGCGCCGCGCTGCGGGCGGCCGGGCGGATGCGGGAGGCCGCGGAGCAGCTGTACCGCGGCCTGGACGGGGCGCTCACCTGCGGGGCGGAGGCCCTCGCCGAACGCGCCCAGAGCGAGCTGGCGGCCGCCGGACTGCGCCCGCGCCGGCTGCGCGCCACGGACACCGACGCCCTGAGCAGCCGCGAGCGGGCCGCCGCCGACCGCGCCGCCCGCGCCGTCCCCGCGCAGCGGATCGCCGAGGAGCTCGGCACCGACGAGCGCGCCGTCGAGCTGCTGCTGTCCGCCGTGTACCGCAAGGTCGGTACGGACGCCGCGGGACTGCCGGAGGCGCTGCGCTCGACGCCCTGACGGACACGGGCCGGGAGACGTCGCACGGTCCGGGCGGGCGGCCCGTACGGGCCGGACACGCGCCGGGTGCGGTCGGGACACGCGCCCCGTACAGCGCGGACACGCGCCCCGTACAGCGCGGACACGCGGGCCCGTGCCGACTCGCCCGCACCCCGGCTTCCTCTCGCGCTGCCTGGCCGTACGATTGGACGCATGTCCTTCCTCCGCCGCCGCAGCACGCCCACGCCCGCCGGGCCGGACTTCGACGTCCTCGCCATGGATCCCGGGGACTGGCCGGGCGATCTCGGCGCCGGCCTGCTGCCGGCGCCCGACGGGACCTGCCAGGGCGTCTTCCTGCGCTACGACCTGTTCGGCGGCCGGGGACCCGCGATGATCATCGGCAACCTGCCGGCCGGCTCCCCGGCCCGCGACCTCGGCGACGGCCAGGTGCCGTTCGAGGTGGCGCAGCTGATGGCGGCCCTCGGCAACGACGAGCCGGTGACGGTCGTGGAGACCGAGGACACCCCGGTGATGCACCAGGACAACCTGCTCATCGTCAAGCGCGTCAAATGCTCCGAGGGCCGCATCTCCTGCGTGCAGTTCGACCGCAGCGACGGCGTGCTGGTCACCATCGCCGCCTGGGACCGGCCGATCACCGACGACCTCTACCAGCTGCTCAAGCCCCTGCCCGCGGAGCTGTTCCAGCAGGGCTGACCACGACGTCGGCCGCCTTCACATAGGCGATCCGGTGGCCGAACTGGATCTCGTAGTAGACCGTCCGGCCGCGTACCACCCGGCGCTGCGTCGGCCCGGAGAACTCCGTGGCGTGGTAGTGCTCGGAGGGCACCCGGTCACCCAGCACGTACCGCTGCCCGGCCTTCAGCGTGTACGGCAGCGGCGTCTGCTCCACCACCTTGATCCCCTCGGGGAACGCGGCAGGCTCCGGCAGCACCCGCCCGTAGACGCGCACCTTCTCGAGGCCGGGACGGGGTGTCACCACGCGTCCGGTCGCGGGCACCGCCACCGGACGGTCCTTCGGGTTGTGGAACCAGGCCTTCTGCCCCAGATACCAGATCGCCGTCCACGCGCCCTTGCGGCCCGCCACCGCGAACTGCTGGCCGGTGGAGGCGCGCGCCCCCGTGTCGTTGACGCCGGACGAGGAGCGGCCTTCGCCGCTGTGCAGACCGACGTCCTTCACCAGCGGGGCGTCGGGGTCCGGTGCGCTGCGCAGCCGGACGGCGCCCGAGCCGTGCGCGGGGCAGGTGTCGCCGCCCGAGTGGCACGAGGTGTAGCGGGGACGGTGGCTGGCGTAGTCGGGGAGGATCGTCACCGCGCCCGAGCGGGGACCGCCCTGCGCCTTGAAGGGGGCGCCCAGCAGCTCGAAGTAGTGCGCCCAGTCCCAGTACGGCCCCGGGTCGGTGTGCATCCCCGAGACGGCGCCCGGCGTGCCCGCGGGCACGTTGTCGTGGCCGATGATGTGCTGCCGGTCCAGCGGTACGTCGTAACGCCCGGCCAGCCAGCGCACCAGCTTCGCCGAGGAGCGGTACATCGCCTCGGTGAACCAGGTGTCCGGGGAGACCAGCCGCGCCTCGTGCTCGATGCCGATCGACTGCGAGTTCACATGCCAGTTCCCGGCGTGCCAGGCCACCGCCTTCAGCGGCACGTGCTGGGCCACGTGACCGTCGCGGGAGCGGATCGTGTACTGCCAGGACACGAACTCCGGGTTCTGCACGGCCTGCACGGAGCCCGCGTAGCCGCCCTCCGTGTCGTGGATGACGATGTAGCGCACCCGCATGTCCAGCGGGCGCCGCGCCAGATCGTGGTTGCCGTAGTCGGGCTCGCCGCCCGCGCCCCGGAACTCCTTGTACGGGGCGGGGATCCACTCGCAGGCCAGCTCCGCGGGGCACTCCGCGCGCCCCGCGGCGGCCTTCGCCAGGCCCAGCAGGGCGAGCTGCTCCGCGTGCGGGCGCAGACCGCGGTGCGGCGGCAGCACCATGCGGTCGCCGTCGTCCGTCGTCCGGCGCGCGCCGGTGCGCAGCACGTCGTACACCTCGTCCGCGAACGACCTTGCGGACCGCTCGTCGCGCGCCGCCGAGTACGCCGCCACCGCGCCGTACCAGTCGGCGGGATCGGCGCTCGTGGGGAGGTCCAGCCGGCGCTGGAGGTCGGCCAGCACGGCGGCACCGCCCTGGACGTTGGCCGCGGCGCTCTCGCGCAGCTCGCGCGGCGCCAGCCCGGTCAGCCGGGCGGCCTGGGGCAGCGTCGGCGGGGGACCCCCGGCCGCCCGGCCGGCCGGCTCGGTCAGATGCATCGGCCCATAGCCGCCCGCCACGCTGGGCGCCCCGCCGTACCCGTCCCAGCGGGACTCCAGGTACGACACCGCCAGCAGTACGTCCTGCGGCACCCGATAGCGCTCGGCGGCCCGGACGAACGCCTGCTGCAGCGACGCGTCGTCCGCTCGCGCCGAGGGCGCGGCCGCGGCCAGAGCGGGCAGCAGCAGCCCCGCCGCCACCCACGCATGTACGAACCTTCGCAAACCAGTGCCTCCCGCACCCGCCAGGGCCTCGGCGGCCGCGGCGACGTGCGGCGAGTGGAAGGCCCGGCGCGCGTCCAGCATCCGCACGCGTACGCCGCGGGAGCCGGCCTGC
>NZ_JBFAXR010000076.1:0-43578 GCF_040680895.1 Streptomyces sp. NPDC051940
GGCTGGGACCCGGACGTGTACCACCCGGAGCCGGGCACCCCGGGCCGGACCTACGGCCGCGAGGGCGGGTTCCTGCACGACGCCGCCGACTTCGACGCCGCGTTCTTCGGCATCTCGCCCAACGAGGCGCTGGTCATGGACCCCCAGCAGCGGCTGCTGCTGGAGGTGTCGTGGGAGGCCTGCGAGCGCGCCGGGATCGATCCCGTGTCGCTGAAGGGCAGCGACACCGGGGTGTTCGCCGGGGTGATGTACCACGACTACGCCCTCGGCCGGGAGCCCGGCAGCACCAGCGGCGGCAGCGTGGTCTCCGGCCGTGTCGCGTACACCCTGGGCCTGGAGGGACCGGCCGTCAGCGTGGACACCGCGTGTTCCTCCTCCCTCGTAGCGGTCCACCTGGCGGCCCAGGCGCTGCGCACCGGCGAGTGCTCGCTGGCGCTGGCCGGCGGGGTGACGGTGATGTCCACGCCGGAGATGCTGGTCTACTTCAGCACGCAGCGCGGCCTCGCCCCCGACGGCCGCTGCAAGTCCTTCGCGGCGTCCGCCGACGGCGTCGGCATCTCCGAGGGCGCTGGCGTCCTGCTGCTGGAGCGGCTGTCGGACGCCCGCGCCAACAACCACCCCGTACTGGCCGTCATCAGCGGCTCGGCCCTGAACCAGGACGGCGCCTCCAACGGGCTGACCGCCCCCAACGGGCCCGCGCAGCAGCGGGTGATCCGCGCGGCGCTGGCGGACGCCGGCCTCACCGCCGCCGACGTGGACGCCGTCGAGGCCCACGGCACCGGCACCACGCTCGGCGACCCGATCGAGGCGCAGGCGCTGCTGGAGACGTACGGCCAGGAGCGGCCGGCGGGCGGCGAGCCGCTGTGGCTGGGATCCGTCAAGTCGAACATGGGGCACACCCAGGCCGCGGCCGGCGCCGCCGGGATCATCAAGACCGTGATGGCGCTGCGGCACGGCGTACTGCCGCGCACGCTGCACGTCGACAAGCCCTCCGACCAGGTGGACTGGGAGTCGGGGCGCGTCGAGCTGCTGACCGGGGAGCGGCCCTGGCCGCAGACCGGGGACCGGCCGCGGCGGGCCGCCGTCTCCGGTTTCGGGATCAGCGGCACCAACGCGCACGTCATCATCGAGCAGCCGCCCGCCGCGGACAGGGAGACACCCGCTTCCGACGAGCGGCGGAACCCGCCCCCCGCCGTGCCGTGGCTGCTGTCCGGCCGTACGCCCGAGGCGCTGGCCGCCCAGGCGCGCCGGCTGCTGCCCCTCGCCGGACAGCACGAGCCGGCCGACGTCGGCTACTCGCTCGCGGTGACGCGCTCCGTGCTCAGCCACCGCGCGTGCGTGGTGGGCACGGACCGGGAGCAGCTGCTCGCCGGGCTCACCGCCGTGGCCCAGGGCCGCGCCGACGCCTCCGTGCTGCGCGGCACGGGGCGGCGCGCCGGCCGTACGGCCTTCCTGTTCACGGGGCAGGGCGCGCAGCGGCTCGGCATGGGCCGCGGACTGCACGCCGCGTTCCCCGTGTTCGCCGAGGCGTTCGACGAGGTGGCGGCCGAGTTCGAGCACGAACTCACGCGGCCGCTGCGTGACGTGATGTGGGGGACCGATGCGCAGGCACTGGACGCCACCGGCCAGGCCCAGCCGGCGCTGTTCGCGTTCGAGGTGGCACTCCACCGGCTGGTCCGCTCCCTGGGCGTACGGCCGGATGTGCTCGTCGGGCACTCCATCGGCGAGCTCGCCGCGGCGCACGTCGCCGAGGTGCTGTCGCTGGCGGACGCCGCGAAGCTGGTGGCCGCCCGCGGGCGGCTGATGCAGGCCCTGCCACCGGGCGGGGCGATGGTCGCCGTACAGGCGAGTGAGGACGAGATACGGCCCCTGCTGACGGACACCGTCTCGCTGGCGGCCGTCAACAGCCCGGCCTCCGTGGTCGTCTCCGGGGACGAGGCCGAAGCCCTGGCGATCGGCGAGCACTTCAAAGCCCAGGGGCGCAAGGCGACCCGGCTCGCGGTGTCGCACGCGTTCCACTCGCCGCTGATGGAGCCGATGCTCGAGGAGTTCGCTGCGGTGGCCGCGCGGCTCGCCTTCAACCCGCCACGCATTGCGGCGGTCTCCACCGTCACCGGCGCCTCAGCCGGCGCCGACTGGGCCGACCCCGGCTACTGGGTGCGGCAGATCCGCGAACCGGTCCGCTTCGCCGCCGCCGTACAGCGGCTGGAGGACGACGGCGTACGCGGCTTCGCGGAGATCGGCCCCGACGGGGTGCTGGCGGCGCTCGCCGAGCAGTCGCTGCGCTCCGACGAGACGGTCCTCGTGCCGTTCCAGCGCAAGGACCGGCCCGAGGCGCAGGCGTTCACCGGCGCGCTGGCCCAGCTGCACGCGAGCGGATCGGCCGTCGGCTGGCGGGCGTTCTACGCCGGCAGCGGCGCCCGGCGGATCGACCTGCCCACCTACGCCTTCCAGCGCGAGCGGTACTGGGCCGAGCCCGCCGGCGCGGCCGGCGACCCGTCGGCCATCGGCGTCGCGGCCGTCAGCCACCCGGTGCTGCGCGCCGTGGTGCCCGCGCCCGACGACGCCCCGCTGGTGTTCACCGGCCGGATCACGCTCACCGAGGCGGACTGGCTGGCCGGGCAGGAGGTGCTCGCCGCACCCGTGCTGCCCGGCGCGGGCCTCGCCGAGCTGGCCGCGCTGGCCGGCGAGCGCTGCGGCTGCCCCGTGGTCGCCGAACTGACCGTCGAGCAGCCGCTGGTACTGCCCGAGCGCGGCTCCCTCACCCTGCGCGCGGTCGCCGAACCGGCCGCCGCCGACGGCAGCCGCGAACTGACCGTCCACGCCCGCCGCGACGTCCCCGGCGCCGTGTGGACGCGCTGCGCCACCGGCGTACTGGCCGAGGCCGAGGACGTGCCCGCCCCCGCGCCCGACGACGACGCCCAGTGGCCGCCGCCCGGCGCCGAGCCGGTCGCGCTCGGCGGCGTACGCGAGCGGCTGCTGGCGCGCGGGCACCGGCAGAGCGAGGCGTTCCGGGTGCTGAAGGCGGCCTGGCGGCGCGGCGACGAGCTGTTCGCCGAGGCCGCCCTGCCCGAGGGCACCGGCGCCGACGGCTTCCTGGTGCATCCCGCGCTGCTCGACGCGGCGCTGCAGCTGCAGCTGTTCACCGGCTCCGGCACCGTTCCGCTGCAGCAGTCCCGGTGGCGCGGACTGACCGTGCACCGGGGCGGGGCCACCGCGGTCCTCATCCACCAGTCGCCGGCCGGAACCGAAGGCCGGGCGCTGACCGTGACCGACACCGACGGCAATCTCGTGGCGAACGCGCTCTCGGTCGAGAGCCGCCCCGTCACCGCCGAGCAGCTGTCCACCCTGCACTCCGGTGAACTGCTGCGCCCCCAGCTCGTCCCCGCCGCCCCGTCCTCCGCGACCCTGCCGACGCTCGCCCTGCTCGGCGACTCCGACCCGTACGGCCTGGAGCTGCCCGCCGCCGCGGACACCCCGGACGCCGGGGTGCTGCTGCTCAGCCCGCCGCCGTCCGACACCGCGACGGCCGTGGACCTGGTGCAGCAGGCCGTGCTGGCGCACCTGGAGCGGGACGGCGAACCGCCGCGGCTGGCCGTGCTCACCGCCGACCCGGCCGTCCAGGGCCTGGTGCGCGCCGCGCAGGCCGCCCACCCGGGGCTGTTCACGCTGCTGGAAGTCGACGGCAGCCCCGAGTCCCGCTCCGCGGTGCCCGTGGCGCTGGCGACCGGCGAGCCCGAGGCGGCCGTGCAGGAGGGTACGGTGCTGCTGCCGCGCCTGACCGCCGCCGCCCCGGCCGTCCAGCGGCCCGAACTCTCCGGCGGCACCGTGCTGATCACCACCTCCGGCGACGCCGCCGCCACCGTGGCCCTGCTCGCCCGGCACCTCGCCGCCGGGCACGGCGTGCGGCGGCTGGTCCTCGCCGGGGAGTCCACCGCGGAACTCGGCGCCGAACTGGCCGCCCTGGGTGTGAAGTTCCGGCACGAGAAGACCGACCTCGCCGACCGGAACGCGGTGGCCGCCCTCCTCACCGGCATCCCCGCCGAACAGCGCCTCACCGCCGTCCTGCACGTCGTCGGGCACGCCCCGGAGTCCGGCGAGCCCGCCCAGGCGGTACGCGACGCCGTGGCACCGCTGCGCCATCTGCACAACCTCACCCGGGGCGCGGGCCTCGCCGCGTTCGTCGCCGTCACCGGCACCGCCGGGTATCTGCCCGGCCCCGGCAGCCCCGCCGCGGCCTGCGTGGCCGGCGCCGTGCACGGGCTGATCGCCCAGCGGTCCGCCGAGCGGCTGCCCGCCGTGGCCGTGGCGCTCGGACCCTGGGGGACCGCCGAGGACGCGGAGGACGCCCCGGCGACGATGACCGCCGGCGAGGTGCTCACGCTCTTCGACGACGCGCTGCGCGCCGGCGTGCCCTCGCTGCTGGCCCGCCGGCTGGACCGGGCCGCGCTGCGCGAACGCCCCGACGACGCGCCGGCGCTGCTGCGCTCCCTGGTGCGGGGCGGCGTACCCGGCGGGCCCGGCGCCGCGGGCGGCGACGACGACGCGGCGGCGCTGCGGGTGTCGCTGTCCGGACGTACCCCCGAGGAGCGGCAGCGCACCCTGCTGGCCCTGGTCCGCACCCATGTGGCGGCCGTTCTCGGCCACGCCACCACGGCCGTCGTCGAAGCCGACCTGGCGTTCCGGGACATGGGCTTCGACTCGCTCGCCGCCGTCGAACTGCGCCGCCGGCTCTCCACCGCGACCGGCTGCCCGCTGCCCGCCACGCTCATCTTCGACTACCCGACCCCGCGGGAGGCCGCCGCCTTCCTCGACGAGCGCATCCGGTCCGCGGCCGACGACGTCACCGCCGCGACCCTCGCCGAACTCGACCGCCTCGACCGGATGCTGGCCGCCTTCCCGGCCGACGGCACCGCCGAGCAGCAGTTCGGCGACCGGCTCGACCCGATCACCCAGCGGCTCGAGGCGATGCTGCGCCGCTGGCGCGACACCCACCCCGCCGACGACGAACCGACCGGCACCGAGACCGTGCTCACCGACTTCGACACGGTCACCGACGACGAACTGTTCGACGTCCTCGACGGCGAACTCGGCGGCTCCCAGGGGGCTGCGTGACCAGCCTCCCGGCCGCCACCGGCCCCGACCCGAAGGTCCCGAACCCATGAGCAAGGACACCGCCCCGAGCAGCACCGCCCCGAGCAGCGACGGCAAACTCCGCGACTACCTCAAGCGCGCCACCGCCGAACTCCAGCGCACCAGGCTGCGGCTGCGGGAGGCCGAGGAGCGGCAGCACGAGCCCGTGGCGATCGTCGCCATGAGCTGCCGCTTCCCGGGCGGCGTGCGCACCCCCGAGGACCTGTGGCGGCTCGTCGACAGCGGCACCGACGCCGTGTCCCTCTTCCCCGAGGGCCGCGGCTGGCGCAACGAGGAGCTGTACGACCCGCAGCCGGGCACCCCCGGCAAGACATACTGCCGCGAGGGCGGCTTCCTGCACGACGCCGGGGAGTTCGACGCGGACTTCTTCAAGCTCAGCCCGCGCGAGGCGCGCGGCACCGACCCGCAGCAGCGGCTGCTGCTGGAGCTCGCCTGGGAGACCCTGGAGCGCGGCGGCATCGACCCGCACTCCCTGAAGGGCAGCCGCACGGGCGTGTACGCGGGCGTCGTCTACCACGACTACCCGGGCGACGGCGGCACCGGCGGACTGGCCAGCGTCGCCTCCGGACGGATCTCCTACACGCTGGGCCTGGAGGGCCCCGCGGTCACCGTGGACACCGCCTGCTCCTCCTCCCTCGTCGCGCTGCACCTCGCCGTGCAGGCCGTACGCGACGGCGACTGCTCCCTCGCCCTCGCCGGCGGTGTCACCGTGATGGCCTCGCCCGTCTCCTTCATCGGCTTCAGCCAGGACCGCGGCCTCGCCCCCGACGGCCGCTGCAAGTCCTTCGCCGCCGCCGCCGACGGCACCACCTGGTCCGAGGGCGCCGGACTGCTCCTCGTCGAGCGGCTCTCCGACGCCCGCCGCAACGGGCACCCCGTCCTCGCCGTCGTACGCGGCTCCGCGCTCAACCAGGACGGTGCCTCCAACGGGCTCACCGCCCCCAACGGCCCCTCCCAGCAGCGCGTCATCCGCCAGGCCCTGACCGCCGCCCGGCTCACCGCCGCCGAGGTCGACGCCGTCGAGGCGCACGGCACCGGCACCGTGCTCGGCGACCCGATCGAGGCGCAGGCGCTGCTCGCCACCTACGGGCAGGGCCGGCCGGCCGGGGAGCCGCTGCTGCTCGGCTCGTTCAAGTCCAACATCGGGCACTCCCAGGCCGCCGCCGGCGTCGGCGGGGTGATCAAGATGGTGGAGGCGATACGCCACGGCGTCCTGCCGCCCACCCTGCACCTGGACGAACCCAGCCCGAAGGTGGACTGGAGCGCCGGGGACATCGAACTGCTCACCGAGCGCGTCGACTGGCCGGAGCGGGGCCGCCCGCGCCGCGCCGGGGTGTCGTCGTTCGGGCTGAGCGGCACCAACGCGCACGTCATCATCGAGCAGGCGCCCGAGGACGAGACGGCCCCGGCCGAGGAGTCCGCCGGGCGCACGCTCTCCGCCGTACCGCTGGCGCTGTCCGCCCGTACCGCCGAGGCGCTGCCCGCGCAGGCCGCACGGCTCGCCGCGCTGCTGGAGTCCGGCCCCGGCCCGTCCCTCACGGACGTCGGCCACTCCCTGGCCACCACCAGGGCCGCCCTGGACCACCGGGCGGTCGTGGTCGCCGCCGACACCGCGGACGCGGTACGCGCCCTCCACGCGCTCGCCGCCGGGACCCTGCCGCCCGCGACCGGAGTGGCCCGCCCGGACGCCCCGGCCGCGGTCCTCTTCACCGGGCAGGGCGCGCAGCGCCTGGGCATGGGACGGGAACTCGCCGCCGCGCACCCCGTGTTCGCCTCGGCACTGGACGAGGCCGTGGCCGCGCTGGACCCGCATCTCGAATTCTCGCTGCGGCAGGTGATGTGGGGCGAGGACCGCGAGCTGCTGGATCGCACCGAGTTCGCCCAGCCGGCGCTGTTCGCGGTGGAGACCGCCCTGTACCGGCTGCTCGCCTCCTGGGGGCTCACCCCCGGCTACGTCGCCGGGCACTCCATCGGCGAGATCACCGCCGCCCATGTCAGCGGCGTCCTCAGCCTCCCCGACGCGGCCCGTCTCGTCGCCGCCCGCGGCCGGCTGATGCAGGCCTTGCCGCCCGGCGGCGCCATGGCCGCGCTGCAGGCGTCCGAGGACGAGGTCCTGCCGCTGCTCACCGGAGAACTCGGCATCGCCGCCCTCAACGGGCCGCAGGCCGTGGTGGTCTCCGGCACCGCGGCGGCCGTCAGCGCCGTCGCCGCCCACTTCCGCGAGCTGGGCCGCAAGACCAAGGAGCTGGCGGTCTCGCACGCCTTCCACTCGCCGCTGATGGAGCCGATGCTCGACGAGTTCCGCGCCGTGGCCGCCTCGCTCACCTACGGCACACCCGCCGTGCCGGTCGTCTCCATGCTCACCGGCGACCACGCCGGAGCAGAGCTGGCCGACCCCGAGCATTGGGTGCGCCACGTCCGCGAACCCGTCCGCTTCCACGAGGCGGTACGCCGGCTGGAGGCGGACGGTGTGGGCACGTTCCTCGAACTCGGCCCCGACGCGGCCCTCACCCCGCTCGGCCCCGACTGCGTGACCACCGAGGACCCCGTCTTCGTCGCCGCGCTGCGCCGCAGCCGCCCCGAGGAGCACGAGCTGACCGCCGCCGTGGCGCTCACCCACGCCCGCGGTGTACGCGTCGACTGGCAGGCGTTCTTCGCGGGCACCGGCGCCCGCCGCACCGACCTGCCCACGTACGCCTTCCAGCGCCGCACCTACTGGGCGTCGCCCGCCGACGAGCCCGCCCCCGCGGCGGAGACCGTCCCCGGCGAGGGGGAGTTCTGGGACGCGGTGCGCCGCCTGGACAGCGCCGCCCTCGCCGAGCGCATGGGCGCCGACCGCGACGCCCTCGCCACCGTGCTGCCCGAGCTGGCCGCCTGGCACTCCGGCCGCCGCGAGGCCGCCGAGGCCGACGCCCTGCGCTACCGCCTCGGCTGGGCCACGGTCGCCGACCCGGAGCCCGCGCCCGTACCGGGGGACTGGCTGCTGCTGTATCCCCCCGGCCACCGGGACCCCGCCGACGCGCTGGCCGCCTCCCTCGCCGAACGCGGTGCGCTGCCGGAGCTGGTGGAGACGGACGCCACCGACCGCACGGCGATCGCCGCGCTGCTGCCGGACGAGCCGCCCTTCGGCGTGCTGTCCCTGCTCGCACTCGACGAGGAACCGCACGCCGGCCAGCCCGCCGTGTCCCGCGGCCTCGCCGCGAACCTCGCGCTGGTCCAGGCCCTCGGCGACCGGGAGATCACCGCGCCGCTGTGGCTCGCCACCAGCGGAGCCGTCTCCGTGGACGCGTCCGACGCCGCCGCCGTCAGCCCCGAGCAGAGCGCCGTCTGGGGACTCGGCACCGGGCTCGCCCTCGACCTGCCCGACACCTTCGGCGGACTCGTCGACCTGCCCGCCTCGCTCGACGACCGCGCCGCGCGCCGCGTCTGCGACACCCTCGCCGGCACCACCGGCGAGGACCAGGTGGCCGTACGGACCACCGGCATCCACGCCCGCCGGCTCACCCGCCCCGCCCGCCCCGACCCCGACCAGCCCTGGCAGCCGCGCGGCACCGTCCTGATCACCGGCGGCACCGGCGGTCTCGGCGCCCACGTCGCCCGTACCCTGGCCGGCGCCGGCGCGGACCACCTCGTGCTCGCCGGACGGCGCGGCCCGGACGCCCCCGGGGCGGCCGAACTCGCCGCCGAGCTGCAGCGGTCCGGCACCAAGGTCACCCTCGCGGCCTGCGACATCGCCGACCGCGACGCCGTACGCGACCTGCTCGCCGCCCACCCCGACCTCACCGCCGTCGTCCACGCGGCCGGGCTGCCGCAGCGCATCGCCCCGCCCGGCGAGCTCACCCTGGAGGAGTTCGCCGGCGTCGCCGCCGCCAAGACCCTCGGCGCCCGGCACCTCGACGAGCTGCTCCACGACACACCGCTGGACGCGTTCGTGCTGTTCTCCTCCGGCTCCGCCGTCTGGGGCAGCGCCGGACAGGCCGCGTACGGCAGCGCCAACGCCTACCTCGACGGCCTGGCCCGCCGGCGCCGCGCCCGCGGCCTCGCCGCCGTCGCCATCGCCTGGGGCTCCTGGGACAGCGGCATGGTCGACGCCGAACTCGCCGCCTTCATGAAGCGCATCGGCGCCCCCGCCATGGCCCCGCGGCTGGCGAACCTCTCCCTGGTCCGCATACTCGCCGGCAGCGACGCCCACGCCGTGGTCGCCGAGTTCGACTGGGAGCGCTTCGCCCCCACGTACACCCTCGCCCGCCGCCGCCCGCTGCTGGCCGACCTCCCCGAGGCCCGCGCCGTCCTGGACGCCGCGGACCAGCCGGCCGGCGCGGCGGCAGGCGAGGACCTGGGCGCGAGGCTCGCCCCGCTGCCCGCGCCCGAACAGCGCGCCGCCCTGCTGGACCTGGTGTGCACGCACGTCGCCACGCTCCTCGGCTACGACGGACCCGCCGACGTGCCGTCCGGCCGCGGCTTCACCGACCTCGGCTTCGACTCCGTCGCGGCCGTCGACCTGCGCACCAAGCTCGCCGGCGCCACCGGCCGCACCCTCCCCACCAGCATGGTCTACGACCACCCCAGCCCCGCCGAGCTGGCGGACTGGCTGTGGTCGGAGATCTGCGAGGACGGAGAGGCCGGCGAACTGCCCGTGCTCGCCGTGCTCGACCGGCTCGAGGAGGCGGCCGGGAAGCTCGACGCCGACGAGATCGCCGCCACCCGGATCACCACCCGGCTGCAGGGCCTGCTCACTCGGCTCACCACGACGCCCGCAGAGGACGGCGCCGGTCTCGGCGACCAGCTCGAGAAGGCATCCGCCGACGACGTCCTCGCCTTCATCGACAACGAACTCGGCCTGGCGTAGCGGGCCCCGGCGGCCCGCATCCGACCGCCACGACCAGCAGACGACACATCGACACGGTGGGACAAGATGGCCAACGACGACCGGCTCCTCGACTACCTCAAGCGCGTCACCGCCGACCTGCACCAGACCCGTCGCCGGCTGCAGGAGGTCGAGAACCAGGACCACGAGCCCATCGCCATCGTCGCGATGAGCTGCCGCTACCCGGGCGGCGTCGACACCCCCGAGGCGCTGTGGCGGCTCGTCGCGGAGGGACGCGACGCCATCACCGGCTTCCCCACCGACCGCGGCTGGGACATCGGCGCCCTGTCGGGCGACGCGGACACCGGCAGCAGCTACGTCGCCTCCGGCGGCTTCGTCCACGAGGCCGCCGACTTCGACGCCGGCTTCTTCGGGATCTCCCCGAACGAGGCGCTCACCATGGACCCCCAGCAGCGGCTGCTGCTGGAGATCTCCTGGGAGGCGGTGGAGCGGGCCGGCATCGACCCCGACGCGCTGCGCGGCAAGTCCGTCGGCGTGTTCGCGGGCTCCGGCATCCAGGACTACGAGTATCTGACCGGCGCCGCCGGCGAGATCGCCGAGGCGTACATGACCACGGCCAACGCCGCCGCCGTGATCTCCGGCCGGATCTCCTATCTCCTGGGCCTGGAGGGACCCGCCGTCACCATCGACACCGCCTGCTCCTCCTCGCTGGTGTCGCTGCACCTCGCCGCGCAGGCCCTGCGCCGCCGCGAGTGCACGCTCGCCCTGGCGGGCGGTGTGATGGTGATGGCCACCCCCTCCCCGTTCGTCGCCTTCAGCAAGCAGCGCGGTCTCGCGCCCGACGGCCGCTGCAAGGCGTTCGCCGACGCCGCCGACGGCACCGGCTGGTCCGAGGGCGCCGGCATGCTCTTGCTGGAACGGCTCTCCGACGCCCGCCGCAACGGGCACCCCGTCCTCGCCGTCGTCACCGGCTCCGCCGTCAACCAGGACGGCGCCTCCAACGGCCTGACCGCCCCCAACGGCCGCGCCCAGCAGCGCGTCATCCGCCAGGCACTCGCCGACGCCGGCATCTCCGCCACCCAGATCGACGTGGTCGAGGGCCACGGCACCGGCACCACCCTCGGCGACCCGATCGAGGCGCAGGCGCTGCTGGCGACGTACGGCCAGGGACGCGAGGCGGACAACCCGCTGTGGCTGGGATCCGTCAAGTCCAACATCGGACACGCCCAGGCCGCGGCGGGCGTCAGCGGCATCATCAAGACCGTCATGGCGCTGCGGCACGGCCATATGCCCAGGACGCTGCACGTGGACACCCCCTCCAGCCACGTCGACTGGAGCGCCGGCCAGGTCCGGCTGCTCACCGAGGACCGGCCCTGGCCGCGCGGCGAGGAGCCACGCCGGGCCGGTGTGTCGTCGTTCGGGGTGAGCGGGACGAACGCGCACATCATCATCGAGGAGACCTCGGCGGTCGAGGACGAGGCGGCCGACGCCGCCGCTCCCTCGGCGCCGAGCCGGCCGCTGCAGCTCTTGCCGGTCTCCGGGCGCGGCGCGGACGCGCTGCGGGCACAGGCGGGGCGGCTGCTCGCGGACGTGGACGCCGACGCCGACGCGCTCGACGTGGCGTACTCCCTGGCCACTTCGCGCGCCGCGATGGAGCAGCGCGCCGTGGTCCTGGCCGCCGACACGGAGTCCGGCCTCGCGGGCCTGGCACGGCTGGCGGCGGGTGAACTGGACCCGTCGGTGGTACGGGGGACGGCGGGCAAGGGCCGGACGGCGGCGCTGTTCACCGGGCAGGGTGCGCAGCGGTTGGGGATGGGGCGGGAGCTGTGCGAGACCTTCCCGGTCTTCGCGGCTGCCTTCGATGAGGTGTGTCTCGCTCTGGATGCGCATCTGGAGCGGCCGTTGCGGGATGTGGTGTGGGGTGAGGACGCTTCCGTGCTGGAGGGCACGGGGTTCACGCAGCCTGCGCTGTTCGCGTTCGAGGTGGCGCTTTGGCGACTTGCCGAGTCGTGGGGTGTACGGGCGGACGCGGTGGCCGGTCACTCCATCGGCGAACTCGCGGCCGCGCATGTGGCGGGTGTCCTGTCGCTGGAGGACGCTGCGCGTCTCGTCGCCGCTCGCGGTCGGCTGATGCAAGCCCTGCCCGCCGGTGGCGCGATGGTCGCCGTACAGGCGAGTGAGGACGAGGTACGGCCCCTGCTCACCGATGCCGTCTCGCTGGCGGCCGTCAACAGCCCCACATCCGTGGTCGTTTCGGGCGACGAGGCACGGGCGCTGGCGATCGGGGAGCACTTCAAGGCGCAGGGCCGCAAGGCGACGCGGCTGAAGGTCTCGCACGCGTTCCACTCGCCGCTGATGGAGCCGATGCTGGCCGAGTTCGCGGCGGTCGCCGAGTCGGTGACCTTCGCCGAGCCCCGCCTGACCTGCGTGTCGACGGTCACCGGACAGCCAGCCGAGTGGACCTCGCCGTCGTACTGGGTGAACCAGGTCCGTGAGGCTGTCCGCTTCGCCGACGCCGTACAGACGCTCAAGGCCCAGGGCGTCACCCGCTTCCTGGAGCTCGGCCCCGACGGCATCCTCACCGGCCTGGTCCAGCAGATCCTCGACCAGGACGTCGTGGCCGTAGCCGCCGTCCGCAAGGACCGCCCCGAGACCGAGGCCGCGATCAGCGCCCTCGCCCAGCTCCACGTGTGCGGCGTCCCCGTCGACTGGTCCGCGTACTACGAAGGCACCGGCGCCCGCCGTGTCGACCTGCCGACCTACGCCTTCCAGCGCCGCCGCTACTGGGTCGAGGGCAACGGCGCGCCCGGCGACCTCTCCGCCGCCGGCCTGGCTGCCGCCGAACACCCCCTGCTCGGCGCCGTGGTGAGCCTCGCCGAGTCCGGCGGGGTGGTGCTGACCGGACGGCTGGCGCTCCACGCGCAGCGCTGGCTCGCCGACCACCGGGTCGGCGAGGCCGTGGTGTTCCCCGGCACGGGCTTCGTCGAGCTGGCCATCCGGGCCGGTGACCAGGTCGGCTGCGAGCTGCTGGAGGAGCTGACCCTGCAGGCGCCGCTCGTGCTGCCCGAGCGCGGTGCCGTCTCCATCCAGGTCGAGGTGGGACCGGCGGACGCCGACGGCCGCCGCCAGGTGGGGGTGCACTCGCGGCCCGAGTCCCAGCCGGACCAGCCGTGGACGCTGCACGCGCACGGCACCCTCGCGGCCGACCGGGCCGCGCCCCAGGCCCTGTCCGGCAGCTGGCCCCCCGCCGGCGCGGAACCCCTGCCCGCCGAGGGCGTGTACGACGTCCTCGCCGAGGCCGGCCTCCCGTACGGCCCCGTCTTCCGCGGTCTGACCCGCGCCTGGCGGGCGGGACAGGACGTGTGCGCCGAGGTCGTGCTCCCCGAGTCGGGCGGGGCCGACGCCTACGGCATGCACCCCGCGCTCCTCGACGCCTCCCTGCACGCCGCCGTGTTCACCGACGTCTTCACCGGCGCCGAGGGCCCGGTGCTGCCCTTCTCCTGGTCGCACGTACGCCTGCACGCGGGCGGCGCGGGCCGGCTGCGGGTGCGCATCTCACCCGGCGGGCCGGGGGAGATCGCCCTCGACGTGTACGACGAGACGGGGCAGCCCGTGCTCGGCGTCGGCTCGCTGGCGATGCGCGAGGTGAACACGAAGCAGCTCGCCGCGGCCGCCGCCCACGAGTCGCTGTTCAGCGTCGTGTGGAACGAACTGCCCGCCGTCGAGGGGGCTGCCGGTCTCGTGGACTGGGACAGCCTCCCGGCCGACGGCCCCGTCCCGGACACCGTCGTCCTGCACTGCGCCCCCGCGGCCGACGCGGCAGGCGTGCACGCCACGACCGAGCGCGTGCTCGGCGTCCTGCGCGCCTGGCTGGCCGAGGAGCGCTACGCGGGCCGCACCCTGCTCGTCGCCACCCGGGGCGCCGTCGCCCTCCCCGGCGAGGTGCCCGACGATCTGGCCGGCGCCGCGGTGTGGGGCCTGGTGCGCTCCGCCCAGCTGGAGCACCCCGACCGCCTCGTCCAGGCCGACGTGGACCGCCCCGAGGCGGCGGCACTCGCGGCGGCCACCGGCGAACCGCAGGTCGCCGTGCGCGGCTCCGCCGCCTTCGGCGCCCGCCTGGTCCGCCTCGCCGACGACCCCGACCAGCGGGTGACGCCGTCCTTCGGCGACGGCACGGTCCTCCTCACCGGCGGTACGGGAACGCTCGGCCGGCTCGTCGCCCACCGTCTGGTCGCCGAGCACGGCGTACGCAGCCTGCTGCTGCTCTCCCGGCGCGGACCCGACGCCCCCGGCGCCGCCGAACTGGCCGCCGAACTGCGGGCGGCCGGCGCCGAGGTCACCCTCGACGCGTGCGACACCGCCGACCGGGCCGCGCTCGCGGCGGCCGTCGACGGCGTACCCCTGACGGGGGTCGTCCACCTCGCCGGCGTACTCGACGACGTCCTGCTCGCCGACCTCACCCCCGAGCGGCTGCACGGCGTGCTGCGCGCCAAGGCGGACACGGCGCTGCACCTGCACGAGCTGACGCGGGAGCTGCCGCTCGCCGCCTTCGTGCTGTTCTCCTCCGCCACCGGTGTGCTCGGCGCCCCCGGCCAGGCCAACTACGGCGCCGCCAACGCCCTCCTCGACGGCCTGGCCGCGCACCGCCGCGGGCACGGTCAGCCCGCCCAGTCCCTGGCCTGGGGCCTGTGGGCGGACGGTATGGCCGGCACCCTCAGCGAGGCGGACCTGCAGCGGATGAGCCGCACCGGCATCGAGCCGCTCACCGCCGACCACGGCCTCGGCCTCTTCGACCTCGCGCTGTCCTGCGACAGCGCGCTCGTCGTCCCCATTCGCCTCGACACCGCGATCCTCGCCCAGGCCGGGGACGACCTGCCCCCGCTGTTCCGGGGACTGGTACGCCCGCGGCCCACCCGGCGCGCCCAGGCCGCCGCCCACGGGGCGGCCGAGGCGGGCGCGCTGCGGGAGCGGCTGGCCGGGCTCGACCACGACGAGCGGCTCGCCGAACTCCTCGCGCTGGTACGGGGACAGGTCGCCGCCACGCTCGGCTACGCCGGCAGCGACGCCGTCGACGCCGACCGCGCCTTCAGCGAACTGGGCTTCGACTCGCTCTCCGCCGTCGAGTTCCGCAACGCCGTGAGCGCCGCCGCCGGCGTACGCCTGCCCGCGACCCTCGCCTTCGACTACCCCTCGCCGCGCGCGCTCGCCCGCCATCTGCTGGACGAGCTCTTCGACTCGGCGGCGACGGTCGGCGGACCCGCCGTCCGTACCCGCACCGCCACCGACGACGACCCGATCGCCATCGTCGCCATGTCGTGCCGCTACCCGGGCGGCGTCAGCTCACCCGAGGACCTGTGGCGGCTGGTCGCCGACGGCGTGGACGGCATCTCCGGCTTCCCGGAGAACCGCGGCTGGGACCTGGACCGCGTCTACGACCCGACCGGCGAACGCCCGCACACCACGTACGCCCGCGAAGGCGGATTCCTGCACGAGGCGGGCGAGTTCGACCCGGCCTTCTTCGGAATCAGCCCCAACGAGGCGTCGATCATGGACCCGCAGCAGTTCCTGCTGCTGGAGGCCGCCTGGGAGGCGTTCGAGCGGGCCGGCATCGACCCCGAGACCCTGCGCGGCAGCGCCACCGGGCTGTACGCCGGGATGATGTACCACGACTACGCCGCCAACAACAGCACCGGCGCCATCGCCTCCGGTCGGGTGAGCTATGTCTTCGGCCTGGAGGGACCGGCCGTCACCATCGACACGGCGTGCTCGTCCTCGCTGGTGGCACTGCACATGGCCGCGCAGGCGCTGCGGACCGGCGAGTGCTCGCTGGCCCTGGCCGGCGGCGTCGCGATCATGGCGACGCCGGAGGTCTTCGTCGAGTTCAGCCGCCAGCGCGGCCTGTCGCCGGACGGCCGGTGCCGGTCCTTCAGCGCGGAGGCGGACGGTACGGGCTGGGGCGAGGGCGTCGGCCTGCTGCTGCTTGAGCGGCTGTCGGACGCCCGGGCGAACGGGCATCCGGTGCTGGCGGTCGTCCGTGGCTCGGCCCTTAACCAGGACGGCGCGTCCAACGGCCTCACTGCTCCCAACGGCCCCTCGCAGCAGCGGGTCATCCGGGCCGCGCTCGCGGACGCCGGACTGACCACGGCTGACGTGGACGCCGTCGAGGCCCACGGGACCGGCACCACGCTCGGCGATCCGATCGAGGCACAGGCGCTGCTGGCGACGTACGGCCAGGGGCGCGAGCCGGAGAAGCCGCTGTGGCTCGGGTCGATCAAGTCGAACATCGGGCACACGCAGGCCGCCGCCGGGGCCGCGGGGATCATCAAGATGGTCATGGCGATGCGGCACGGCACCATGCCGCCCTCCCTGCACTCCGGGACGCCGAGTACGCAGGTGGACTGGACGGCGGGAGACGTACGGCTGCTGACCGAGGCGCGCGCGTGGGAGACTGACGGACGTCCGCGGCGGTTCGGCATCTCGTCCTTCGGGATCAGCGGAACGAACGCGCACGTGATCATCGAGGGCATCTCCGCGGAGCCTGCGCCGTCTTCGGACGACAAGCCGGAGCCGGCGCTGGTTCCGCTGCTCGTGTCGGCGAAGTCGGCCGCCGGGCTGGCCGGCCAGGCGGGACGGCTGGTGCCGGTGGCGGGGGAGTGCGCGCCGCTGGACCTGGGCTACTCGCTGGCGACGTCGCGGGTGGCGATGGAGTACCGGGCCGTGGTGCTCGACGGCGGGGCGGAGACACTGGCGGCGCTGGCTGCCGGTGACCCGGCTGCGAACGCGGTCACCGGTCGGGTTGTCGCCGGTGGCCGGACGGCGGCGCTGTTCACCGGGCAGGGTGCGCAGCGACTGGGGATGGGCCGGGAGCTGTGTGCGGCGTTCCCGGCCTTCGCCCAGGCGTTCGTGGAGGTCGCGACGGCGCTGGACGCGCACCTGGAGCGGCCGCTGCTGGAGGTCGTGTGGGGTGAGGACCCGGCCGTGCTGGAGGGCACGGGGTTCACGCAGCCTGCGTTGTTCGCTTTCGAGGTGGCGCTTTGGCGACTTGTCGAGTCGTGGGGTGTACGGGCGGACGCGGTGGCCGGTCACTCGATCGGCGAACTCGCGGCCGCGCATGTGGCGGGGGTCCTGTCGCTGGAGGACGCGGCGCGTCTGGTGGCGGCTCGCGGGCGGCTGATGCAGGCCCTGCCGACCGGTGGGGCGATGGTCGCGGTGCAGGCGAGTGAGGACGAGGTACGGCCCCTGCTCGCTGATGCCGTCTCGCTGGCGGCCGTCAACAGCCCGACCTCGGTGGTCGTTTCCGGCGACGAGGACGAAGCGCTGGCGATCGGGGAGCACTTCAAGGCACTTGGGCGGAAGACGACGAGGTTGAAGGTCTCGCACGCCTTCCACTCCCCGCTGATGGAGCCGATGCTGGCCGACTTCGCGGCCGTCGCCGAGTCGGTGACCTTCGCCGAGCCGCGCCTGACGTGCGTCTCCACGGTCACCGGACAGCCAGCCGAGTGGACCTCGCCCACCTACTGGGTGAACCAGGTCCGCGAGGCGGTCCGCTTCACCGACGCCGTGACCAGCCTGCACGCCCTGGGAGTGACCCGGTTCCTCGAGCTGGGCCCCGACGGCATCCTGACCGGCCTGGTCCAGCAGATCCTCGACCCCGAGGACATCACCGTCGCCACGGCGGCGGCCCGCAAGGACCGCCCCGAACCGCAGGCCCTCGTCGCGGCCCTCGCCCAACTCCACGTCACCGGCACGCCCGTCGACTGGTCCGCGTACTACGAGGACACCGGCGCCCGCCGGATCGACCTGCCGACGTACGCCTTCCAGCACACGCGCTACTGGGTCGACACCGAGGAGTACCTGGCCAACTCCTGGATCGGCGCCGGGAGCAGCATGGCCGCCGCCGGTCTCACCGACGCCGGGCATCCGCTGCTCGGGGCCGTCGTGCCCTCCCCGGACACCGACGTGGTCACCTTCACCGGACGGCTCGCGACCGGCAGCCACCCCTGGGTCGCCGACCACGAGGTGCTCGGCAACGTGCTGCTCCCAGGCACCGGCTTCGTCGAGCTGGCGATCCGCGCCGGTGACCAGGTCGACTGCCCGGTGGTCGAGGAACTCGCCCTCCAGGCGCCGCTGATCCTGCAAGGTCGGGGCGCGGCGGTCGTCCAGGTCGTGGTCGGTCCCGCCGACGGCACCTCCCGCCGGTCGGTCAGCGTCTACTCCCGTCCGGAGGACCAGCCCGATCTGCCCTGGACCCTGCACGCCGACGGCGTGCTCGCCCCCTCCGCCCCGGCGCTCGAGGCCGCCGACCTGACCGCCTGGCCGCCCGCCGGGGCCACCCCGCTGGACCTCACCGACGGTTACCCGACGCTGGCCGAGCGGGGCTTCGGCTACGGCCCGGTCTTCCAGGCGCTGAAGGCGGCCTGGCGGCACGGCGACGCGCTGTACGCCGAGGTCGCGCTGCCCGAATCCGAGCACGGCGAGGCCGAGCGGTTCGGCCTGCACCCGGCGCTGCTCGACGCCTCGATGCACGCCGCGCTGGTCGACGGCACCGGCGGGGACGAGACCGTGCTGCCGTTCGTGTGGCGGGAGGTGTCCCTGCACGCCAGTGGTGCGCCCGCCGTCCGCGTGCGGATCACCCAGCCGACGCAGGAGAGCCTGTCGCTGCAGGTCGCCGACGCCACCGGGGCGCCCGTCGCCACGGTCGGCGCCGTGGTCGGCCGGCCCGTGTCGCAGGAGCAGCTCAGCACCGCGCCCGGCGCCGACTCGCTGTACCGGATCGCCTGGCAGGCGCTGCCTGCACCGGAGGGTGCCGGCTCGCCCCACACCGCATGGGACCGGCTGCCCGCGGACGGGCCGGTGGAGGGCGTCGTCGTCCTCGACTACGCGCCCGAGGGGGACGACGTACCGCAGGCCGTCCGCGAGTTGGCGGACCGGGTGCTGGCCGTCGTACAGCAGTGGCTGGACGAGGAGCGCTTCGCGCAGGCCACGCTCGCCGTGGTGACCCGGGGTGCCGTGGCGGCCGTCGACGGCGAGGACGTGGACGTACGGCAGGCACCCGTCTGGGGACTGCTGCGCGCCGCGCAGGCCGAGAACCCGGGCCGGTTCGTACTGGTCGACACCGACGGAGACGTCGCCGCCGCCCTCGCCTCCGGAGAGCCCGAGACCGCCGTACGCGACGGGCAGCTGTTCGTACCCAGGCTGGCCCGGCTCCAACTGCCGGACGAGCTGGACGACATGCCCTTCGACCCGGACGGCACCGTCCTCATCACCGGCGGCACCGGAGGGCTCGGCGCGCTCGTGGCCCGGCACCTCGTGCGGGAGCACGGCGTACGCCATCTGCTCCTCACCAGCCGCCGCGGTCTCGACGCACCCGGCGCCGCCGACGTACGCGACGAACTGGGCGCGCTCGGCGCCGAGGTCACCGTCGCCGCCTGCGACGTGTCCGACCGGCAGGCGGTCGCGGACCTCCTGGACGGGATCACCCCCGCACTGCGGGCCGTCGTCCACGTCGCGGGCGTCGCCGACAACGGTGTGGTCGGCGCGCTGACACCCGAGCGGATGGCGGCCGTCCTCGCACCGAAGGCCGACGCCGCATGGCACCTGCACGAACTCACCCGCGGGCTGGACCTGACGGCGTTCGCCATGTTCTCCTCCGCCGGCGGTCTCGTACTGGCCGCCGGCCAGGGCAACTACGCCGCCGCGAACGTCTTCCTCGACGCCCTCGCGCAGCACCGGCACGCCGCCGGACTGCCCGCCACCGCCATGGCCTTCGGGCTGTGGGGCATGAACACCGGAATGACCACGCGGCTCGGCCTGGCCGAGCAGCGCATGGCCGCACAGGGCCTGCCCGCGCTCCCGCCGGACCTCGGGCTCGCCCTGTTCGACGCCTCCCTTCGCTCCCGGCATCCCGCTTCCATCCCCCTGCGCGTGGACGCCGGGGTGCTGCGCGGCCGCGGCGGGCAGATCCCGTCGCTGCTGCGCAGCCTCGTACGCGCACCGCTGCGGCGCGCGGCGCACACCGCCGCCGCGGCCACCGGGCTGGCCGAACAGCTCGCGGGCCTCGGCCCGCAGGAACGCACGGCCGCCCTGCAGGAGCTGGTGTGCGCCCAGGTCGCCGCGGTCCTGGGCCACGCCTCCAGCGACGCCGTCGAACCCGAACGGGCCTTCAGCGAGCTGGGCTTCGACTCGCTCGCCGCGGTCGAGCTGCGCAACCAGCTCGGCGCCGTCACCGGGCTGCGGCTGCCCGCCACGCTCATCTTCGACTACCCGAGCGCCGAGGCCGTCGCCGCCCATATCGCCGAGGAGCTCGCCGGCGGGGAGACCGCCGCCCCGGCCCGGGTCCAGCCCGCCGCGGGCGCCCGGCCCGCCGGCGACGACCCCATCGCGATCGTCGGCATGGCCTGCCGCTACCCGGGCGGCGTCACCACGCCCGAGGACCTGTGGCGGCTGGTCGCCGACGGCGTCGACGCCATCGGCGACTTCCCCGAGGACCGCGGCTGGCTCCCCGAGGTGTACGACCCGGAGCCGGGCACGCCCGGCAAGACGTACGTCCGCCGCGGCGGATTCCTGTACGACGCCGCCGACTTCGACGCCCGCTTCTTCGGCATCTCGCCCAACGAGGCGCTGATGATGGACCCGCAGCAGCGGCTGCTGCTGGAGGTCTCCTGGGAGGCCGTGGAGCGCGCGGGCATCGACCCGGCCGCGCTCAAGGGCAGCCGGACCGGGGTCTACGCCGGGCTGATGTACCACGACTACGCCCTCGGGGTGGAGGCCGCGGCCAGCACCGGCGGCAGCCTGGTCTCCGGCCGCACCTCCTACACCCTCGGCCTGGAAGGGCCCTCCGTCACCGTCGACACGGCGTGCTCGTCGTCGCTGGTGGCGCTGCACATGGCCGCCCAGGCGCTGCGTTCCGGCGAGTGCACGCTGGCGCTCGCGGGCGGTGTGGCGGTGATGGGGACGCCCGGCATGTTCGTCGAGTTCAGCCGTCAGCGCGGTCTCGCACCCGACGGCCGCGCCAAGTCCTTCGCCGCCGCCGCCGACGGCGTGGCCTGGGGCGAGGGCGCCGGCGTCCTGCTCCTGGAACGACTGTCGGACGCCCGCGCCAACGGACACCCGGTCCTGGCGCTCGTCCGCGGCTCGGCGCTCAACCAGGACGGCGCCTCCAACGGCATGACCGCCCCCAACGGGCCCTCCCAGCAGCGGGTGATCCGCGCGGCCCTCGCCAACGGCGGCCTGACCACGGCCGACGTGGACGCGGTGGAGGCCCACGGCACCGGCACCACGCTGGGCGACCCCATCGAGGCGCAGGCGCTGCTGGCCACCTACGGCCGCGACCGGGACGACGGCGATCCGCTGTGGCTCGGTTCGGTGAAGTCCAACATGGGCCACTGCCAGGCCGCGGCCGGCGTCGCCGGTGTGATCAAGATGGTCGAGGCGATACGCCACGGGGTGCTGCCCCGCACGCTGCACGTGGACGCGCCCTCGGACCAGGTCGACTGGGAGGCCGGCGAGGTCCGGCTGCTCACCGAGGCGCAGCCCTGGCCGGACCGGGCGGACCGGCCGCGCCGGGCGGGCGTCTCCTCGTTCGGCATCAGCGGGACCAACGCGCACGTGATCGTCGAAGAGGCGCCCACCGACGGGCAGCCCGCTCCCGCCACCGCGACGGACGACCCCGCCGTGATCCCGTGGGTGCTCTCCGCCAAGTCGCCGGAGGCGCTGACGGACCTCGCGGAACGCCTCCTCGCACACGCCGCGCGGACGGACGACGCCCCGGCGGACACGGGCCTGTCGCTCGCTGCCACGCGAACCGCGTTCAACCACCGCGCCTGCGTACTGGGCACGGACCGGCAGTCGCTGCTCCTGGGACTCACCGCACTGGCACAGGGGCGCAACGCGCCCGCCGTGGTGCAGGGCGTCAGCGAGCGGACGGGTCGGACGGCGGTGCTGTTCACGGGACAGGGCGCGCAGCGTCTCGGCATGGGCCGGGAGCTGTGTGAGACCTTCCCCGCCTTTGCCCACGCCTTCGACGAGGTGGCCGCGGCGATCGACCCGCACCTCGAGCGGCCGTTGCGGGATGTGGTGTGGGGTGAGGATGCCTCCGTGCTGGAGGGGACCGGCTTCACGCAGCCTGCGCTGTTCGCTTTCGAGGTGGCACTTTGGCGACTTGTCGAGTCGTGGGGTGTACGGGCGGACGCGGTGGCCGGTCACTCGATCGGCGAGCTGGCCGCGGCGTACGTGGCCGGGGTGATGACCCTGGAGGACGCGGCCCGTCTCGTCGCGGCTCGTGGTCGGCTGATGCAGGCCCTGCCGGCCGGTGGGGCGATGGTCGCCGTACAGGCGAGTGAGGATGAGGTACGGCCCCTGCTCACCGATGCCGTGTCGCTGGCCGCGGTCAACAGCCCGACCTCGGTGGTCGTTTCGGGCGACGAGGCCGAAGCGCTGGCGATCGGTGAGCACTTCAAGGCGCAGGGTCGCAAGGCGACGCGGCTGAAGGTCTCGCACGCCTTCCACTCGCCGCTGATGGAGCCGATGCTCAAGGACTTCGCGGCGGTCGCGGAATCGGTGACTTTCGCCGAGCCCCGCCTGACCTGCGTCTCGACGGTCACCGGCGAGCAGACGACCGCCTGGACCTCGCCCGAGTACTGGGTCAACCAGGTCCGTGAGGCGGTCCGCTTCGCCGACGCCGTACAGACCCTCAAGGCCCAGGGCGTCACCCGCTTCCTGGAGCTCGGCCCCGACGGCATCCTCACCGGCCTGCTCCAGCAGAACCTCGAGCCCGAGGACATCACCGTCGCCGCGGCGGCCGCACGCAAGGACCGCCCCGAGCCCCAGGCCCTGCTGACCGCACTCGCTGAACTGCACGTCACCGGCGCCCCCGTGGACTGGACGGCGTACTACGCCGGCGCGCGCCGTGTCGACCTGCCGACGTATCCCTTCCAGCGCACCCGCTACTGGGTCGACCCGGCCACGTCCTCCGGCGACATCGCCGCCACCGGACAGGCCACGGTCGGCCACCCGCTCCTGGCGGCCGTCCTGCCGGCGCCGGACTCCGACGCGCTCACCTTCACCGGACGGCTGTCCCTCGACGCCCAGCCGTGGCTCGCCGACCACGCCGTGCACGGCGGTGTCCTGCTGCCGGGTACGGGGTTCGTCGAACTCGCCCTGCAGGCGGGGGAGCGGACCGGCTGCCCCGTGCTGGAGGAGCTGACCCTGCACGCCCCGCTCGTCCTCCCCGAGCGCGGCGGCGCCGCCCTCCAGGTGCTCGCCGGGGCGACCGACGACCAGGGACGCCGGTCCGTACAGATCTACTCCAGGCCCGACCGTCCCGAACAGAACCACGACGAGGCGTGGACCAAGCACGCGGAAGGCGTGCTCGGTTCCGCCGAGGAGCGGCCCTGGGCCGGTCTGGGCGAGGCGTGGCCGCCGGCCGGCGCCGACGCGCTCGACGCGGACGGGCTCTACGACCAGCTGCACGAGCGCGGATTCGGCTACGGCCCCGTGTTCCAGGGGCTGCGGGCCGCCTGGCGGCACGGCGACGCGCTGTACGCCGAGGTCGCGCTGCCCGAGCAGGGGCAGGCCGAGGCGGCGGAGTGCGGGCTGCATCCGGCGCTGCTGGACGCGACGATGCACGCCCTCGGGTTCGGCGGGCTCGGCGCCGACGAGGACCAGGGGCAGGCGCTGCTGCCGTTCGCCTGGTCCGGCGTGACCCTGCACGCCGCCGGGGCCACGGCGGTGCGGGTGCGGCTGTCGCCCGCCGAGGGCCAGCGCAACGCCGTACGGATCGACCTGGCGGATCCGGCCGGGCATCCCGTGGCGACCGTCGCCGCGCTTCTCCTGCGTCCCGTCGCGCCCGAGCAACTGGGCGGCGGCGGACACCGCGACTCCCTGCTGGCCGTGGAGTGGAAGCCCGCCGCGCACGGCGCCCCGCCCGCCTCGTGGATCATCGCGGGGCCCGGGCTCGAGGTGCCCGGGGCCCCCGTGGTGCCCGACCTGGCGGCGCTCCCGGCGGACGACGTCCCCGAGGTGGTCGTGTGGCCGGTGCCCGTCGGGCACGGGCCCGACACGGAGGTGCCGGACCGGGTACGGGCCGCGACCGGGGCCACGCTGCGGACCGTTCAGCAGTGGCTGGCCGACGAGCGGTTCGCCCGCTCACGGCTGATCGTCGTCACCCGCAACGCCCTGGCGGTGGACGACCGCGCCCCCGTCGACGTCACCCACGCGCCGGTCTGGGGTCTGCTGCGCGCGGCCCAGGCCGAGAACCCGGACCGCCTCGCGCTGCTGGACCTCGAAGGCACCGCGTCCCCCCGGGCCTTCGCGGCGGCCCTCGCCTCCGGCGAGCCGGAGGCGGCGGTGCGGCGCGACACCGTGCTGGTGCCCCGCCTGGCCCGCTCGGCGGCGGCTGGCGAGGCCGCGCCGTGGGACCCGGACGGCACCGTCCTGATCACCGGCGGCACCGGCGGTCTGGGCGCGCTCGTCGCCCGGCATCTGGTGACCGGGCACGGCGTACGGCACCTGCTGCTGACGAGCCGCCGCGGTCCGGACGCGCCCGGCGCGGCGGGGCTGCGCGACGAACTGGCCGCGCTCGGCGCCGAGGTCACCATCGCGGCCTGCGACGTGTCCGAACGGCGGGCGGTCGCCGAACTGCTCGACGGCATCGGTACGGAGCACCCCCTGCGCGGTGTGGTGCACGCGGCCGGCATCGCGCACAACGCGCTGGTCGCCGCGCTCACCGAGGACCAGGTGGATCGGGTCCTCGCCGCGAAGGCCGACGCCGCCTGGCATCTGCACGAGCTGACCGCCGGGCTGGACCTGACCGCGTTCGCGCTGTTCTCGTCCGCCGGCGGGCAGGTGATGGCCGCCGGGCAGGGCAACTACGCCGCCGCGAACACCTTCCTGGACTCCCTGGCCCAGCACCGCCGTTCCCTCGGGCTGGCGGGCACCGCGATGGCCTTCGGTCTGTGGGACGTCGACACCGGCCTCAGCCAGTGGCTCGGCGAAGCGGACCTGCAGCGGCTGCGGCGGGCGGGGACGCCCCCGCTGTCGGAGGAGGAGGGCCTGTGGCTCTTCGACGCGGCGGTGGCCGCCGACGCGGCGGCCTTCGCACCGCTGCGCACCGACCCGGCGGCCCTGCGCGCCCGTACGGACGAGATCCCCGCCCTGCTGCGCGGTCTCGCCCCCGCCACACGGCGCCGGATCGCCGCGGCGGCCGGTTCGCCGGCCGGGTCGCTGCGCGCCGAGGTGCGCGGGCTCGACGCCGCCGGGCGCGAACGGGCCGTGCTGGCCGTGGTGCTCGCGCAGGCCGCCGAGGTGCTCGGCTACGCCGACGCGGGCGCGCTGGACCCCGCGGCCGGGTTCCTGGAGTCGGGCTTCGACTCCCTCACCGCGGTCGAACTGCGCAACCGGATCAACACGGCGGCCGGTCTCTCGCTGCCCGCCATGGTCGTCTTCGACAGCGGCAGCCCGGCCGAGTTCGCCCGGCTGGTCGCCGAGCGGCTCGCCGACGACAGCGCGCCCGCCGAGACGTCAGGCACCGCCCAGGGAGGCGGCGAGGACACGCTGTACCAGCTGTTCCTCGACGCGATCCTGGCCGGGCACGTGCAGCCGGGCCTGGCCATGCTGCGCTCGGTCGCCGCGATCCGGCCCGCCTTCACCGCCGCGGCGGACCTGGACCGGCTGCCGCAGGCCGTCGGTTACGGCACCGCCCAGCGGGACGGCGGCGCCCCGGCCGGCCCCCGGCTGATCTGCCTCAGTACCCCCACCGTCGCCGGCGGCGTGCACCAGCACGCCCGGCTCGCCGCCCGGCTCTCCGTCCCGGCGTGGGGTCTGCCGACGCCGGGCTTCGGCCGGGGCGAGGCGCTGCCGGAGTCGTTCGACGCGGCGGTCGACGTGCTGGCCCGGGCCGTGCTGGAGACGGCCCAGGGCGAGCCGTTCGCGGTGCTCGGGTTCTCCTCCGGCGGGCTGCTGGCCCACGCCACCGTCGCCCGGCTGGAGCGCGAACACGGGGTGGCCCCCGCGGGCCTGGTGCTGGTGGACACGTACCGGATGGGCCCCGCCAACGACGCCATCTTCGACCAGATGGCGCTGGCCGTGCGGGAGAAGGGCAACACGCTGGGCGCGTTCAGCAGCGCCGAGCTGTCCGCCATGGGCCGGTACGTCGAGCTGCTGCCGCAGTACCGGCAGCAGGAGATCGCCGCGCCGGTGTTCTTCGTGCGGGCCGGTGACATGTTCCAGTTCGGCGAGGGCGCGGACCCCGGCGCCGCGGAGGAGCAGACCGGCGTGGCGGGCGACCCGGCCGGCACCGGGGACGACTGGCAGGCCGACTGGGACGGCGACGCCACCGTCGTCACGGTGCCCGGCACCCACTTCACCATCGCCGAGCAGGACGTCGACACCACGGCCGCCGTCATCGACGACTGGCTGTCAGCCCTACGAACAGAGGTGGAACTCCCGTGATCCCGACCCGAACACGCCCCGTCACCGGGCACGACTCCGCCCAGCGGATGCACGAGTTCCTGCTGGCGGCCGCCCGGGAGGCGCCCGACTCGCCGGCCGTCATCGAGCCCGGCGAGGCGGGGGTGCCACGCGTCCTCTCCTACGGCGAACTCCTGCGCAGGACCCACGACTACGCCGTCGCGCTGGACGGCCTCGGCCTGGACATCGGCGACCGGGTGATCATCGAGTCCGACACCTCGGGGCCGGCCGTGGGGCTGCTGCTGGCCTGCTCCATGCTCGGCCTGACCTTCATCCCGGTCAGCCCCGAGGTGCCCGACCAGCGGCTGGCGGCGATCATCGACGCGGCGAAGCCCGCGCTGCACGCCCAGCGGGAGGACGGCAAGCGCACCGGCATCCGCGACGGTGTCGCCCTGGTGCGCTTCGGCCCCGGCGGGATCACGGTGGACCGGGCCGCCCCCGCCAAGCAGCGCCGGCGGCGGATCTCGGTCGGTACCGACCCGGCGTACATGATCTTCACCTCGGGCACCACCGGCCGGCCCAAGGGCGTGGTGATGAGCCACCGCGGGGTGCTCTCCTTCTACCGGGGCATGCTGGCCTCGCAGATCATCACCTCCGAGGACCGGCTGGCGACCTGCTCCCCGCTGCAGTTCGACTTCGCCCTGCTCGACATCGGCCTCGCCCTCGGCAGTGGCGCGCTGCTCATCCCCGTACCGCGGGAACTGGTGCACTGGCCGCGGCGTCTGGTGCGCTACCTCGCCGACACCGGCGCCACCCAGGTGGACGGCGTGCCGTCGGTGTGGCGGGGGATGCTGCGGCACGAGGCGGCGCGGCTGGCGGCGCTGTCCGGGCAGATCCGCGGCGTGCTGTACTCCGGTGAGGCGTTCCCGCTGCCCGAGCTGCGCGCGCTGCAGGGCCTGCTGCCCGGGGTGCGGGTCGTCAACTGCTTCGGCCCCACCGAGGCGATGGCCTTCTCCCTCACCGAGGTGCCGTACCCGGTGGCGGAGGGCACCGGGACCGTCTCCATCGGCTACCCCTACCCCGGGGCCGAGATCCTGCTGGTCGACGACAACGGCCAGGTCGTTCAGGAGCCCGGCGACGTCGGCGAGATCCACTTCCGCGGCCCCTCGCTCTTCACCGGCTACTGGGACGACCCGCAGGCGACCCGCGCCGCGCTGGTGCCCGACCCGCTGTGCCCCGAGTCCGGCCAGCCGGTCTACAAGTCGGGCGACCTGGCGTACCGGGGCCACCACGGCGAGCTGTACTTCGCGGGCCGCGCCGACCTGCAGGTGAAGATCCGCGGCAACCGGGTGGAGCTGGGCGAGATCGAGCGCCGCCTCGCCGAGTTCCCCGGCGTGGAGGCCGCGGCCGCCGTGGTCAGCACGGCCGAGGGCGACGACCCCGAACTCACCGCGTTCGTCGTCCCGGTGCAGGACGCCGACCTCGACGAGAACCTGCTCAGCACCTTCTGCAAGCAGGCCCTGCCCGCCTACATGGTGCCGCGCCGTGTCCATCTGATCCCCGGCATCCCCGTCACCGCCAACGGCAAGACCGACCGGCGCCAGCTGCTGGCGCGGATCACGGGGAACAGCGGCTGACCCGCGGGGACCGGCGGCCGGATCACGCCCACGCACAACCGGCGCACAAGGCCGCCCCGCTACCACGGTGACCGTCGTGACGTATGCCCGACATCCCGCCCCCACCCGGGCGTACGCGCGACGTGCCCCCACCGTCGCGTACGCGCGGCGGCAGTCCCCCACATGACACAAGGAGACGTCCCATGACCACCGCACCACAGGCCCGGGACGGCGCGCCGGAGCCGACAGCGGGCCGGAAGGAGTGGCTCGCCCTCGGCGTCCTGCTCCTGCCCGTCCTGCTCGTCTCGATGGACCTGACCATCCTCTACTTCGCTCTCCCCACCATCAGCGCGGACCTGCGCCCCACCGGCGACCAGCAGCTGTGGCTCGCGGACATCTACGGCTTCGTGCTGGCCGGCCTCCTCATCACCGCGGGCGTACTCGGCGACCGCATCGGCCGGCGCCGGCTGCTGCTCATCGGCGCGGTCGTCTTCGGCCTCGGCTCGCTGGCCGCCGCCTACGCCGGCAACCCGGAGACCGTCATCGTCGCGCGGGCCCTGCAGGGGCTGGGCGGCGCCACCCTCATGCCCTCGACGCTCGCGCTGATCCGCAACCTCTTCCACGACCAGACCCAGCGGCGCACCGCCGTCGCGGTCTGGTCCACCGGCATGGCCGCCGGTGCGGCGCTGGGTCCCGTGGTGAGCGGGGTGCTGCTGCACTGGTTCTGGTGGGGGTCGGTGTTCCTCATCAACGTGCCCGTGATGGTGCTGCTGCTGGTCCTCGCGCCGGTGCTGCTGCCGGAGTTCAGGACGCCGGCGGCGGGACGCTTCGACCTGTTCAGCGCGGTGATCTCGCTGGCCGCGGTGCTGCCGGTGATCTACGGCTTCAAGAAGATCGCCGTCGACGGGATCGCCCTCGCGCCCGTGGTCTCGGTCGCCGTGGGCCTGGCGTTCGTGCCGCTGTTCGTACGGCGGCAGCTCACCAACGCCCATCCGATGATCGACGTCGGGCTGTTCCGGGGAGGGGTCTTCGGCTCCGCGGTGACGGCCAACGTGCTGGCCTCGTTCATGCTGGTCGGCTACTCCCTGTTCAGCACCCAGTATCTGCAGTCCGTGCTCGGCAAGAGCGCGCTCGAGTCCGCCCTGTGGACCCTGCCCGGCACCGTCGCCGTGGGCGCCGCGGTGCCGCTGGCGACCGTGCTCGTACGGACCGTGAGGCCCGCCTACATCATCGCCGGCGGGTTCACCATCGCCGCGCTCGCGCTGCTGCTGCTGACCCGGGTGCCGGTGCACGACGGGCTGGCCGTGATGCTGATCGGCATCATCGCGATCGCCTTCGGCGTCACCCCCGTGCTCACGCTCGTCACCGAGCTCGTCGTCGGCCAGGCGCCGCCCGACCGGGCCGGTTCCGCCTCGGCGCTGCTGCAGACCGGCCAGGAGTTCGGCGGCGCCCTCGGCATCGCCGCGCTCGGTGCGCTGGGCGCCGCCGTGTACCGCAACAGCGCGGAACTCGACGCGCCCGCCGGGGTGCCGGCCGAGGCGCTGGATCCGGCGCGCGAGACCATCGGCGGCGCGCTCGCGGCCTCCGAGAACCTCCCCGAGCCGGCCGCCCGGGCCCTCGTCGAGGCCGCCCGGGAGGCGTTCACCGCGGAGGTCCACGGCGTCTCCTGGGTGGGCGCGGCGGTCATGGTCCTGGCCGCGCTGTTCTCGCTGCGCGCGCTGCGCTCGGTCGGCAGCGACCGCGAGCGGGCGGCGAAGGCCGAGGCCAGACAGGAGACAGAGGCGGTGTGAGGCGACGGGCTACCCCCCACCCCCGAGCCCCGAGTTAGGGGTCCGGTCCGGGGTCCGGCCCCACAGGCGGCTCCCTAGCCTGGGGAACGCCGGACCCCGCACCCGGCCCAGCGCGGCGACGCGCGAAGAGCGCAGGTACTCACGGACCCTGGAAGAAGGTACATATGTCGTCCCTGCTGCTGACCGACGCGGTCGGCGCAATGCGCTTTCGTGCTTACGGGCCCCGGCAGCTCGACGAGATCGCGGCCCGGTACGGGCTGCCGGCGGAGGTGACCGAGGCGGTACGGCTGGCGTCGCACGTACTGCCCTTCCGGGTCAACGAGTACGTGCTCTCCGAGCTGATCGACTGGACGGACATCCCCGGCGACCCGATGTTCCAGCTCGTCTTCCCGCAGCGCGGCATGCTCGTCGAGAGCGACGAGCGCGCCCTGGCCGCCCTCTCGGCGGACCCCGGCACCAAGGCCGGGCTGCGCACCCAGGTGGCCCGGATACGCGGGCGGCTCAACCCGCACCCCTCGGGCCAGAAGGAGCTCAACGTCCCCGTGCAGGACGGCCGCGAGCTGCCCGGGATGCAGCACAAGTACCACGAGACGGTGCTGTACTTCCCCAGCCAGGGCCAGACCTGCCACGCCTACTGCACCTACTGCTTCCGCTGGGCGCAGTTCGTCGGCGACGCCGATCTGCGCTTCGCCGCGCCCGGCCCGGACGAGCTGCTGCAGTATCTGGCCCGCCACCCCGGCGTCAGCGACGTGCTGGTCACCGGCGGCGACCCGATGATCATGGCGACGCAACGGCTGCGCAGCCATCTGGAGCCGCTGCTGTCGGTGGAGTCGGTACGCACCATCAGGATCGGCACCAAGTCGGTGGCCTACTGGCCGCAGCGCTACACCAGCGACTCCGACGCGGACGACCTGCTGCGGCTGTTCGAGGAGATCGTCGCCTCCGGCCGCAATCTGGCGGTCATGGCCCACTTCAGCCACCCGCGCGAGCTGGAGCCCGAGCCGGCCCGGCGGGCGCTGGCCCGGATCCGCTCCACCGGCGCCGTGGTGTACTGCCAGGCCCCGCTGATCGCCCGGGTGAACGACGACGCCGCGGTGCTGGCCCGGCTGTGGCGCGCCGAACTCGCCGCCGGGGCCGTGCCGTACTACATGTTCGTCGAGCGCGACACCGGCCCGTACGACTACTTCAAGGTGCCGCTCGCCCGCGCCGTGGAGCTCTTCCACGCCGCCTACCGGGTGCTGCCCGGCCTCGCCCGGACGGTACGCGGCCCCGTGATGTCGGCGACCCCCGGCAAGGTCGTGGTCGACGGCGTGGAGGAGGACGACCGGGGCCGGTTCTTCCGGCTGCGCATGCTGCAGGCCCGCGACCCCGCACTGGTCGGCCGCCCGTTCCGGGCCCTGTACGACCCGGCCGCCGCCTGGCTCGACGATCTGCACCTGGACCCGGCGACCCCCGCCGCCATCGCCGAGGCGATCGCCGGGCCGGCCTGGACGGCCGAGGCCGTCCCCACGATGAGGAGCCAGTCATGATCGACATGCGGATGTCGCCGAACCTGGCGCTCAACCAGCTCGTGGCGGAGCGGCAGAAGGCCGGCGAGCCCCTGCTCCACCTGGGCTTCGGCGAGTCCCGGCTGCCTCCCTTCGAGCCGCTGATGGCCAGGCTCACCGCCGGCGCGGTACGCAACGGCTACGGTCCGGTGGCCGGCAGCCCGTCCGTACTGGCGGCCGGCGCGGGCTACTTCGAGCGGCGCGGACTGCCCACCGCACCGGAGCAGATAGTGGTGGCGCCGGGCAGCAAACCGCTGCTGATGGCGATCAACCTGGTGGTGCCCGGCGACGTGCTGCTGCCCCGGCCGGCCTGGAACACCTATGTGCCGCAGGCGAACCTCGCCGGGAAGAAGGCCATCGCGGTGCCCATCCCGGCGGAGTGCGGCGGCGTGCCGGACCCGGACCTGCTGCTGGAGCACATCTCCGCGGCGCGGATGCTCGGCCACGACCCCCGGATGATCGTGCTGACCCTCCCGGACAACCCGACCGGCACCACGGTCACCCCGCGGACCGTCGTGCGGCTGTGCGAGATCGCCGAGGAGCACGGTCTGCTGATCGTCTCCGACGAGATCTACCGGGACGTCCTGCACGACCCGGACACGCCCTTCCTCAGCCCGGCGGAGGTCGCCCCCGACCGGACCGTGATCACCACCGGGCTGAGCAAGAGCCTGTCGCTGGGCGGCTGGCGGATCGGCATGGCCCGCTTCCCCGAGGGGCCGTGGGGCGAGATGCTCCGCGAGGGCGTCGCCTCCGCGGCCAGCGAGGTGTGGTCCACGCTGGCCCAGCCGATGCAGGAGGTCGCCGAGTACGGCTTCGCCGAGCCGCAGGACGTACGCGACCGGATGCGCGCCAGCGCCCGGCTGCACGGCATCGTGGCCCGCGAGGTGTACCGGTTCTGCGTGGCGGCCGGGGCCGAGGTCCGGCCGCCCACCGGCGCGTTCTACGTCTACCCCGACTTCGAGCCGCTGCGCGAGAAGCTCACCGGGCACGGCGTGACGGACTCGCCGACGCTGGCCCGCTCCATCCTCGACCGGTTCGGCGTGGTCGTGCTGGCCGGCCACCATCTGGGCGACGACTGGAAGGCGCTGCGCTTCAAGATGGCCACCAGCATGCTCTACGGCGACACTACGGAGGAGCAGCAGCAGGCCCTCGACGCGGCGGATCCGCTCGCGCTTCCGCACGTCCGCAAGAACCTCGACCGGATCGAGGAGAGCATGATGCGGCTGGCCGAATAACGTCCGCTGCCCGGCACGGAGGGCTGCAGCCTCCGGCCGGGCAATCAGGGCGGGTGGGCGGGGGAATCGGGGACGGATGGACGGGGGAAATCAGGTGTCCGGTTCCGTCTTTTCCTTGAGCGTGTGCCAGACCAGATGCGGGCTGGCGAAATTCTCCAGGGTGAGTGCGTCGTCCAGGAAGCGCACCGAGTACGCGTTTTCCAGGGTGGCCATCAATTCGACCGAGCCGACCGAGTCCAGACCGAGTCCGGGCAGGTCGGCGTCGTCGGCCAGCGGACTGTCTGCCGCGAGGAACGGCAGGTAGGGGCGGAGGATGGACTCGAACTCCGAGTCCCATCCGGCGGTTGTCTGTGCCGCCTGTCCGGCAGCGGAATTCTTCTCTGACATATCAGAGATGATGCGGTCGGGCGAGGCCCGTGTCAATGCACTCCGGAATCTGGTGAGTTGCCGGTGGAATCATCACCGATACGCGTGAGGAAAAGGCGGACAGTGGGAGGAATGGCATGTACGAGCTGACGGATAACGCGCTCCACGCCCGGTTCCTGCGGGGACTCGGAAAGTCCCCGGACGGTGTGGCGATACGGGTGGGGCGGGACACCCTCGACTACACCGGGGCTCACCGCGCCGCCCTGGAATGGGCCGGCGCGCTGCTGGCCGCACCGGGCGGCCCGCCGAAGGCGGTCAGCATCCTCGCCGGCCGCACCGTGACGTCGTACGTCGGCATCCTCGCCGCCCTGTACGCCGGGACCACCGCGGTGCCGCTGCTGGCCGACTTCCCCGCCGCCAAGCTGGCGGCGATGCTGCGGTCCGCCGAGGTCTCCGCGCTGATCGTCGACGAGGAGGGCGCCGCCCGGCTCGGCGAACTCACCGCCGAGGCGCCCGAACTGGCCGCCCTGACCGTGCTCGCCCCGCACGAGGGCACCGGCGACGCGCCCGCGCTGACCGCGCCCCGGCCCGCCGGCCCGGAGGACGTCGCCTATGTGCTGTTCACCTCCGGCTCCACCGGCCGGCCCAAGGGCGTACGGCTCACCCACGGCAACCTCACCCACTACTTCGGGCTGATGGACCGGTGGTACGACTTCACCGCGGCCGACGTCTTCTCCCAGGCCGCCAACCTCAACTGGGACTCGGCGGTCTCCGACCTGTGGTGCGCCTGGGCCGTCGGCGCCCCGCTGGTGTGCGTCACCGCCCGCGCGTACGCCAACCTGCCGGCCTGGGTCGCGGACAACGGCGTCACCGTGTGGTTCTCCGCGCCCAGCGTGATCGGCCTGGCCCGGCGCACCGGCCGGCTCGTTCCCGGCAGCATGCCGGGGCTGCGCTGGACGTACTTCGGCGGGGAGGCGCTGCGCTACGACGACACCGACGCCTGGCAGCAGGCCGCCCCCGGCTCCGCGGTGATCAACGTGTACGGCCCCACCGAGATGAGCATCACCACCCACCGGCACCGCTGGGACCCCGAGGTCTCCACGGCCCTCGGCGTCAACGGGGTGGTGCCGCTCGGCCACCTCCACGACGGCCACGCCGAGCTGCTGCTCGACGCCGCCGGCGAGCCCTGCGCCACCGAGGGCGAGCTGTGGCTGTCCGGCCCCCAGCTGGGCGCCGGCTACCTCGACCCGCAGGACGGCAGCGGCAAGTACCTCGAGCGCGACGGGGCGCTGTGGTACCGCACCGGGGACCGGGTACGCCGGCTGCCCGACGGCCAGCTGCTCTACCTGGGCCGCACCGACTCCCAGGTCCAGGTGCACGGCTACCGGGTGGAGCTCGCCGAGGTCGAGCACGCGCTGCGCACCGCGGGCGACGTCGAGGACGCGGTCGTCGTCGGCGTCCCGTCGGGGCACAGCACCGAGCTGGTGGCGTTCTACCTCGGCGCCGAGCGCTCAGCCCGCGAGCTGCGCGAGGGACTGGCCCGGGAGCTGCCGCCGCAGATGATCCCGCGCCACTACCACCGGCTCGAGAAGTTCCCACTGAACACCAACAAGAAGACCGACCGGCTCCGGCTGACCGCACAGGCGGCCGGCCTGTACGGCGGTCGACCCTCAGGAAGGTGAACCGAACGATGCACATATTCAGCAGGCCCGGACGGGGGACGATGCGCAGACTCGCGCTCGCGGCCGCCCTGGTCCTCGGCGCGACCCTGCTGTCCGCTCCATCGAGTCCGGCAGCCACGCACCACGAGTCCACCACCCCCAAGGCCGCCGTCGACTGGCCCGTCTTCGGGCACGACCTGGCCAACACCCGTACCAATGCGGCCGAAACGAAGATCACGCCGAAGACGGCGGGCCGGCTCAGGGCCAAGTGGACCTACCGCACCCACGGCGACGTCTCCGCCACCCCGGCCGTGGTCGGCGGCGCGGTGTACTTCCCCGACTGGGGCGGCTATCTGCACAAGGTCGACGCGGTCACCGGAGCACCGATCTGGAGCCGGAAGATCTCCGACTACAACGGCGCCGCGGGTTCCGTCTCGCGCACCAGCCCCGCCGTCGTCGGCGGCAAGGTCTACATCGGCGACTACGACCACGCCTTCCTGATGGCGGTGGACGCGGTCACCGGCGACCCCGTGTGGAGCACCAAGCTGGACTCCCAGTTCCTGGCCGTCCTCACCCAGTCCCCGGTGGTCCACAAGGGCGTGGTCTACCAGGGCGTCTCCTCCCGCGAGTCGGAGATGATGGGCGCCGACCCGACGTACGAGTGCTGCGTCTTCCGCGGCAGCATGAACGCGGTCGACGCGAACACGGGCCGGGTGCTGTGGCGCTCCTACACCGTGCCGGACAACGGGGGACTGCCCGGCGGGTACAGCGGTGCCGCCGTCTGGGGGCCGCCCGCGATCGACGCGGCGACGAACACCCTGTACTTCACCACCGGCAACAACTACCAGCTGCCGCAGGACGTCAAGGACTGCCAGAGCGCCGGCGGCACCCCGGGCGAGTGCATGGCGGCGGACAACTACGTCGACTCGGTGCTCGCCCTCGACATCGCGACCGGACAGGTGAAGTGGCACACCGGCGCCATGCGCTTCGACGCCTGGAACTCCGGCTGCGTGCCCGGCCTGCCGCCCGACAACTGCCCCACCAACCACGGCGGCGACTACGACTTCGGCGACGGCGCGCACCTGTTCACCGTCGCCCGGCCGGACGGCTCGCTGCGCAAGGTGATCGGGGCGGGCCAGAAGAGCGGTGAGTACTGGCTGCTCGACGCCGTGACGGGCGAGGTCGTGTGGAGCGCCGCGATGGGCCCGGGGGGCCACGTCGGCGGCATCCAGTGGGGCACGGCGTACGACGGGAAGCGGGTCTACCTGGCGGAGGCCAACTTCAACCGGCTGTCCTACCAGCTGGCCGACGGCACGACGACCACCCGCAGCTCCTTCGCCGCCCTCGACCCGCGGACGGGGCGCGCGCTGTGGCAGGTCGAGGACCAGACGGACGGCTTCGCGTGGAGCCCGCTGACGACCGCGGGCGGGGTGCTGTACACCAGCTCCACCAGCGGCCGGATGTACGCGATGGACGCCGCCACCGGCCGCTATCTGTGGCACTTCGACGCGCCCTACTCGTCCAACGCCGGTCCGGCGGTGGTCAACGGGACCGTCTACTGGGGCAACGGATATCTGCGGTTCGCCAACGGCGGCGGCACCACCGGCAGTACGACGGAGGGCACGTTCTACGCGTTCACCATCGACGGGCGGTGACGGCGGTCCGGCCGCATCACCGACGCAGGAGTGACCGGCACCACCCGGAAGGCCCGGGTGGTGCCGGACACCCGGGTGAAGAGCCGGTCCTCGCCGGCGACGTAGACCGTGCCGATGCCGGCCGCCGCCATCGAGGCGCGCACCGCCGGCCAGTCCACGGTCCGTACGAAACCGTCCAGCAGCATCTGCCGGACCTCCGCGCCCGTGGTCAGCAGCCGGCCGTCCTGGTCGGCGACCACGGGCAGCGCGGGGTCGTTCCAGGTCAGGCGGTCGAAGATGTCGGCGTCGACGCGGTCGCGCAGCGCCGCGAAGAGTTGGCTGTGCATCGGCGGCTTCATCGTGTACAGCGGCATCCCGCCGAGCGAGCGGATCCGGCGCTGCAGCCACTCCAGCACGCCCTCGCGCACCGTCAGCATCACGAAGTCGTCGTCGACCACGCAGGACAGGTCGTTGACCTCGCCCTCGCCGTCCATGTCGGCGCGCAGCTCCGCCAGCTTCTCCGGGGAGAGCCGGGCCATCGACTGCGTCACCAGCTCCGGGTGCTCGGCCGCGAAGTACTCGTCCATCACGCCGGCCAGCATGTCCGTCATCCGCACCGCGTCGGGGAAGCTCAGCACGCCGGCGTACACGGACGCGGCCCGGCCGCCGAAGCTCGGGCCGGCCACCAGCTCCGGCCGTACGTCGAACAGGTCGCCGGCCCAGTGGGCCAGCGCCAGGCAGTTGACCACGAAGGACAGCTGGCCGGCGGGGGAGTAGTCGCCCTCGGACTGCTGGTAGCGGTCCGTCAGCCGGTAGCCCAGCACGTCGTCCGCGACCGCCAGCAGCTCGCGCGCCTGCTTGTTGATCAGCATGAACCTCGCCACCTGGGCGAACGGCGTCGGCCCCATACCGGGGAAGACGATCGCCGTGGCGTTCCTGTCAGGAGTCTCCATGCCGGGCATCATCACCGCGCCGCGACCCCCCTTCGGCACCCCTGACCGCCCCCAGGGTCGGCGTCCGGCGCGGCGTTCCCGGCCGCCCCTTCCGGCCGTTCCCCGTCCTCCCCACGGCGTACCGGGAGCGGGCGCGGGCCGGGCCCTGCCACCGCCCCCGCCTGCGAGAGCGTCCCCCGTGCGGACCCGGCTGCCGCCGGGCGGCGGGGGACCGCGGGCGGACGGCGCGGGGCGGTCGGGGACCTGCCGCGACGCCCAAGGAAGGCTTTAGCCCGGCCGCACAGCATTCCGACAACCGAGTGGTCCGTCTGCCGGGGGATCCGTGCTGAGGATGGGGTGTCAGGGATGTCGCAGTCACGCTTTTCGACCTTCACCGACCTGCTCAAGGCCCGTGCCGCGGAGATGCCCGGTGAGGACGTGCACGTGTTCCTGCGGGAGACGCGCTCCGGGGTGGTGGCCGAGCACCTGACCTACGGCGCACTGGACCACGAGGCCCGGCGGATCGCCTCCGCCTTACAGGAGTACGGGGTGGCCGGGCTGCCGGTCGTCCTGCTGTACTCCTCGACCGTCGAGTTCCTCAAGGCGTTCGCGGCCTGCCTGTACGCCGGCGCGGTGCCGGTCCCCGCGCCCCTGCCCGGCGAGGCCGGCCACGGCAAGGCCCTCAACCGCACCACCGGCGTGCTGAAGGACACCGGTGCGCGGGTCGTGCTCACCGAGCAGTCCTCGGCGCCGGAGGTGGCGCTGTGGCTGGCCCGCAACAGCCGCAACGACGCGGTCTGCGTGGTCACCGACAACTCCGACACCGGCGACGCGGACACCTACAAGCCGGTCACCGCCCGCCCGCACGACCTGGTCTTCCTGCAGTACACCTCCGGATCGGTGTCCGAGCCGCGCGGCGTGATGGTCTCCCACAAGAACCTCATGGCCAACCAGCAGGCCCTGCAGGACATGCTGCAGACGACCGCCGAGGACGTCTTCGGCAGCTGGCTGCCCCACTTCCACGACATGGGCCTGGTCGCGCATCTGCTGCACCCCGTCTGGCTGGGCAGCCACTCGGTGCAGATCTCCCCGATGGGGTTCGTCAAGCGCCCCCTGCGCTGGCTCCAGTCCATCGACGAGTACGGCGTCACGATCGGCGGCGGCCCCAACTTCTGCTACGACCTGTGCGTCCAGCGGATCGGCGAGGTGCAGGTGCGCGAGCTGGACCTGTCGCGCTGGCGGCTGGCCCTCAACGGCGCCGAGCCCATCCGCCCCGAGACGCTGAAAGCTTTCGCCGAGCACTTCGCCCCGGCCGGCTTCCGCGCCCGGGCCCTCTACCCCTCCTACGGACTCGCCGAGGCCACGCTCGCCGTCTCCGGCGGTGTGCCGGAGGACGCGCACGTCGAGAAGCCCTTCGACCAGACGGACCTCGAGCGCGACAAGGCCAGCGACTCGCAGCCCGGCCAGGCCACCCGCGCGCTCATCGGCTGCGGCCGGCCCGTCGGCGTGGATCTGCGGATCGTCGACCCCATCACGTACCGCGAGATGCCCGACGGCGGCGTCGGCGAGATCTGGCTGCGCGGCGAGGGCGTGGCCCGCGGCTACTGGCGGCGGCCCACCGAGACGGTGAAGGTCTTCCGGGCCGTGCTGAACGAGGAGGAGAGCAACTTCCTGCGCACCGGCGACCTCGGCACCGTCGTGGACGGCGAGCTGTACATCACCGGGCGGCTGAAGGAAGTCATCATCATCAACGGCCGCAACATCTACCCGCAGGACGTCGAGTGCGCGGTGCGGTCCGTCAGCCCCGCGCTCACCTTCGGCGCGGGCGCCGTGTTCTCCGTCGAGGCGGCGCGGCGGCAGCTGGTCCTCGTCCAGGAGATGCGCATCGCGGGCAGCACCCACGAGGGACTGCGGGCCGTCGCGCAGAAGATCCAGGAGCTGGTCGGCAAGGACTTCAACATCCCCGCCGGCAACGTCCTGCTGGTCCGCCCGGGCACCGTGCGGCGCACCACCAGCGGCAAGGTGCAGCGGACCCTGATGCGCGACCTGTTCCTGCAGGGCGTCCTGCGCGGCGAGTACGAGGTGCTCACCCCCGACGTCCGCGATCTGGCGCGGGCCGGAGACACCCTGCTCGGCGAGGACCTGCTCCGGCCCGAAGTCGTGGCCGAGAGCCGGTCGTGGTGACCGACCTGCTCGGGACCACCGCGGCAGAGCAGCGCGAGAGCGCGATCAGCACCCGGGTCGCCGAGCTTGAGGAACGCCTCGGCGACCCGACGGACCCCGCCAACCCGCTGGGCCACGCCACCCTGCTCCTCGCCGACCGCGCGGCCGTGCCGTTCGCGGCCGGCGAGGCGGCGCTCGACGACGTGGGGCTGGCCGCCGAGTACGTACCCGAGGCGCTCGGCGGGCGGCTGACGGGCATCGACCGCCTGGTACGGGTCATGCGTCCGGTCTTCCGCCGCGACGTGGGCCTGGCGATGGGCTACGGCGGCACCACGTTCATGGCCGCCTCCGACGTCTGGATGACCGGCACACCCGAGCAGCAGCGGTGGGTGGCCGGCCTGCTGCTGTCCGGCCGCAAGGCCGCCATCGCCCAGCACGAGACCGCGCACAGCAACGACTACGTCCGCAGCCAGGTCGCCGCGCGGCGCACCCCGGACGGCTATGTGCTCAGCGGCGGCAAGCAGATGATCAACAACCTGGGCCGGGCCGGCGCCGTGGTCCTCTTCTCGCGCACCGACCCCGAGGGGGGCAGCCGCAGCCATTCCGTGCTGCTGCTCGACCCCGCCGAACTGCCGCCCGGACAGGCCGTCGTCGTGCCGCGGCGCACCGAGGTGGGGCTGCGCGGCTGCCAGTTCGCGAGCGTCGAGTTCCACGACTGCCCGGTGCCCGGCTCCGCCCTGCTCGGGCCGGAGGGCACCGGCATCGAGACCGCGCTGCGCTCCTTCCAGATCAGCCGGACCGTCGTCTCCGCCATGGCCGTCGCCGCCGTCGACACCACCCTGCGCACCGCGGCCCACGCCGCCGACGTGCGCTCCGGGCACTGGCAGCAGTCCCGCCCCGAACGCAACCGCGCCGAGGCGGCGCTCGCCGGGGCCTTCGTCAACCTGCTGCTGTACGACAGCCTGGCCGTGGTCGCCACCCGCGCCCTGCACGTGCTGCCGGCGGAGACCAGCGTGTACTCGGCGGCGCTGAAGTACCTGCTGCCCCGGGTGCTCACCGAGACCATGTACGACCTGTCCACCGTGCTGGGCTCCGGCCTGTACACCCAGGACGGCACCCTCGGGATCTTCCAGAAGCACATCCGCGACGTGCCCGTGCTCAGCCTCGGCCACGCCGGCAGCGTCGCCTGCCAGGCCACCGTCGTACCGCAGCTGGCGTGGCTGGCCAAGCACTCCTGGTTCGCCGACCCCGAGGCCCCCGAGGCGCTGTTCCAGGTGCGCGGCGACGTACCGCCCCTGGACTACGGCCCGCTCGCGCTGGCCTGCGGCCGGGACTCATTGACCGCCTCGCTGTGCGCGACGGCCGAGCGCATCCACGGACTGAGCCCGGCCGAGCGGGCGCTGCGCGGTTACGCCGAGCAGCTGGTGCGGGAACTCGCCGATCTGCGCGACCGGGTGCTGGCCCTCGAGTCCGCCGGGCACCAGGCCGGGCTCTTCCCGCTGATGGACCGGTACGCGCTGCTGCTCGCCGCCGCCGCGGTGCTCGGCGTCTGGCACACCGCGCGCCAGGGCGGCGACCCCTTCCTCGCCGAACCGGCCTGGGCCGCCGCGGCGCTGCACGCCGTCGCGCGGCGGCTCGGCTCCCGGGTCGCGGACCTGCCGGCGGAGTGCCTGACACGCGTCCGCCAGGAGGTCCAGCTCCGCTTCGCCGCCCAGTCCAGCTACGACCTCTACAACACACCCGTCCCCGGCTGACCGGCGTACGCCGCAGACCGACGAAGGAGCAACGATCACCATGAGCACCCTGGAGACCCAAGCGCACAACGACGGCTCCGTCACCGCCCACGACTGGCTCCTCGACCGGCTCTCCCTCTATCTGCGCCGGGCACCCGACTCCATCGAACCGACGGTCCCGCTGGCCGAGTACGGCATGGACTCCGTCGCCGCGCTCAGCCTCTGCGGCGACATCGAGGACGAGTTCGGCCTCGACGTCGAGCCCACCCTGCTGTGGGACCACCCCACCGTCGACAGCCTGACCGGCTATCTGGCGGAGGCGGTCGCCGCCGTCGGGGAGGACAGGGCCTGATGGGCGAGATCGCCCTCGTCGGGATCGACTGCGCCTTCCCCGGCGCGACGGGTGCGGACGCCTACTGGGACCTGCTGATGCGCGGGGGAGAGGTCACCGGCGGCGTGCCCCGGCAGCGCTGGAACCCGCGCGACTTCCCGGAGGCGCCCGCCGGCGGCGGCTTCCTGGCCGACGCCGACGTGTTCGACGCCGACTTCTTCGCCGTACCGCCGTCCGACGCCGCGGCGATGGACCCGCACCACCGGCTGCTGCTGCACTGCGCCTGGCGGGCCCTGGAGGACTCCGGGCGCGCCCCCGGCGAGCTGGCGGGCGGCGACACCGGGGTGTTCGTCGGCGTCATGGGCGGGGAGTGGGGGCGGCTCACCATGGGGCGCCACGAACGCGTCACCCCGCAGCTCGGCGTCGGCAGCAGCGCCGGGATGGCCGCCAACCGGATCTCGTACCACTTCAACTTCACCGGCCCGAGCCTGTCCGTCGACACCGCCTGCTCGTCCTCGCTGGTCGCCGTGCACCTGGCGGCCGGGGCGCTGCTGGCCGGCGAGTGCGACACGGCGCTGGCCGGCGGCGTCAACGTACAGCTGTCGCCGTTCCTCGGCATGGTCTACGCCCAGATGGGCCTGGCCGCCGTCGACGGCCGGTGCAAACCGTTCAGCGCCGCCGCCGACGGTATCGGCCGTGGCGACGGGGTGGGCCTGGTGGTGCTGCGCCGGCTCGCCGACGCCGTCGCCGACGGGCAGCGGGTGTACGCCGTGCTGCGGGGCAGCGCCGTCAACCAGGACGGCCGCTCCAACGGCATCACGGCGCCCAACCGCTGGTCCCAGCAACGGGTGATGGAGCAGGCGTGCGGCCGCGCGGGGGTCCGCCCCGCCGACATCCGGTTCGTCGAGGCGCACGGCACCGGGACCGCCCTGGGCGACGCCATCGAGTGCGCCGCGCTGGGCACCCTGCACGCGGCCGACCGGTTCGAGCCGTGCGCGCTGGGGTCGGTCAAGGGCAACCTCGGGCACACCGAGGGCGCCGCCGGTATCGCGTCGCTGATCAAGACGGCGCTGGCGCTGCACCACCGCATCGTCCCCGCCAGCCGGTTCGCCGGTCAGGAGAACCCGCAGCTGCGGCTCGCCTCCCGCGGCCTGAAGCTCCTCAAGGCCCCGCTGCGGCTGGCCGCCGGCGAGACGCTGGCCGGGGTGAGCAGCTTCGGCATGGGCGGCACCAACGCGCACGCCGTGCTGGCGACCGCGCCCCGCGCGCCGGGCCGCAAACGGCTCCGGGCCCGGGGCAGCCGGTCGGCGGGCTTCGGCGTGTTCAGCCTCAGCGCCGACAGCCCCGACGCGCTGCGCCGCAACCTCGCCGCCCAGGCGGAGGCGGTGGCCGCGCGGCCGCGCGCCGAGGCCGCCGGGCTGTGCTGGAGCAGCAACGTGGTCAAGACCGGCCTGCCCTACCGGTTCGCCGTCGCGGCCCGGGACTGCGCGGAGCTGGCCCGTACCCTGCGCGCCGCCGCCGAGGGCGACGGCCCGCCACCGGCCCGCCCGTCGGCCAAGCCGGTCGTCGCGTTCCTCTTCACCGGCCAGGGCGTGGAGTTCCCCGGGATGACCGCCGGGCTGTACCGCGACTCGTACACCTACCGGCAGCATCTCGACGAGGCCGACAAGGCGCTCGCCCCGCATCTGGGGCTGTCCGTGCGCGAGCTGCTGCTCGGCGGCGACGAGCAGGTGCGCGAGCCGCGCTACGCGCAGCCCGCCGCGTTCGCCGTCGGCTGGGCGCTCGGCGCCACCCTCGGCGCGCTCGGCGTCGCACCGGGCGCCGTACTCGGGCACAGCGTCGGCGAGTTCGCCGCCGCCGTGCACGCCGGCGCGCTCGAACTCGGCGAGGCGGCACGGCTGGTGGTGCGGCGCGGCGAGCTGATGGCCCGGCTGCCCGGGGACGGCGGCATGCTGGCCGTGGGCCTGGGCGCCGAGGAGGCCCGCGAGCTCGCGGAGCAGGCGCCGCAGGTCCACGTGGCCGCGGTGAACGGGCCCGAGGACACCGTCCTGTCCGGGCCGCGCACCGCCCTTGAGGCCCTCGCCGAGCAGGCCGGCTCCCGCGGCGTACGCGTGCGGATGCTGGACGCGCGCCGGGCCTTCCACTCGCCGCACGTCGCCGCGGCCGCCGAGGCCCTGGCGG
>NZ_JBFAXR010000077.1:0-37518 GCF_040680895.1 Streptomyces sp. NPDC051940
GTCTACCCGGTCAAGGGTGTGGGCAACGCCACGCTGATGGACGAGGCGGCGCTGCGCGAGAAGTACGGCGTCGACGGCCCCGGGTACGTCGACCTCGCCCTGCTGCGCGGCGACCCCAGCGACGGGCTGCCGGGGGTCCCCGGCATCGGCGAGAAGACGGCCGCGAAGCTGCTCGACGCGTACGGCGACCTGGCGGGGATCATGGCGGCGGTGGACGACCCGTCCTCGAAGCTCACCCCGTCGCAGCGCAGGAAGCTGGACGAGTCCCGCCCGTACATCGCGGTGGCCCCGACGGTGGTCCGCGTGGCCCACGACGTACCGCTGCCGCCCTTCGACCCGGCGCTGCCCGTCACCCCGGCGGAGCCGGAGCGGCTGCTGGAGCTCTCGGAGCGGTGGGGCCTGGGGAGTTCGCTGAACCGGGTGATGGAGGCGCTGGCCGCGCGCGCCACCTGAACAACGCGGCGGTGCCGCCCGGGGTCAGGGCCGGGCGGCACCGGTCTTGCGGGGAGGCGGCCTCCTACGGGTTGAGGTTGATGGTGAAGGTGGACGTGGTGTTGCGGATGTCGACGGCGTTCCCGCTCATCTGCAGGTTGTAGAACGTCGCCGATCCGACCGCCGGACCCTGCCCGGCCTCGGGCAGCTCGTTCGCCCAGAGCCCGAAGCCGGACTTCGCGTCGTACGCGTCGCCGCTCTTCTTCGCCCCGGTGATGGTGATGTCCCGCAGGATCGTGTCCTTGATCGGGTTGACCGGCTGCCCGCCGACGTACTGCGTCTGGAACATGATCCCGCTGTACGTCGGATCCACGATGTCCACGTTGTTGATCCGGATCCCCTGGAAGACCTTCGAGGCGGAGAAGAGCCAGATGCCCGGGAAGGTCTGCGCGCCCCAGAAGTGGCCGCCGCATCTGACGATGGAGATGTTCTCGAAGGTCGTCGGCGAGGTCCCGAAGCCGTTCATCGGATAGCCGAAGTCCAGGGAGCTGATGGTGATGCCGGAGTAGACCAGCGTGTCGGCGATATGGATGTTGCGGAAGGTGTTGTCGTATCCGCCGTAGACGGCGATTCCCGCCGCACGCCAGGTCAGCGTGGTGGTGAGGTTCTCGTAGACGTTGTTCTTCTCGTCGGCTCCTCCCGCGTCGATGGCGGAGAACAGCGCGAAGCTGTCGTCGCCGGTGGACCGCGCGTCGTTGTTGACGACGTGGTTGTCGGTGCTGCCGTTCGTCATGTTGACGCCGTCGGCGAACAGGTCCCGGATCCGGGAGTTCTTGATGGTGACCCGGTCGGTGTTGGCGCCCCAGTAGAGGCACACCATGTGCTCGTTCCAGACGTTGTCGATGGTGACGTCGGCGGTGTTCGCGAAGTCGAAGACCTTGCCCGGGCCGTCGATCCGCGAGGTGTAGTTGCCGAAGTAGGCGAAGTTCGCGAACGACGAGCCGTTGGCACTCGCCTCCGCCCGGAAGCCGATGTCCGTGTTGGTCTGCGACGACGGCGCGTGGAAGCGGGTGAACCAGGGACCGGCCCCGGTCACCTTGACCGCCTTGCCGTAGACCTGGAACTTGCTGGACGTCTCGTAGTTCCCGGCCGGCAGGTACACGCCGGTCAGCTGACCGGTGGTGTCCATCCGGACCCGGTCCAGCGCGTTCTGCACGTCCTGGTGCGAGAAGCCCGCCGGCACGGCGTACCGGGCCGGGTCGGGGTTGGGCAGCTCGGTCGCCTTCTCCAGATCGACGAAGTCGACGGCGTACGTCGTGTCGTTCGCCGCGTCCTTCTGCAGCCTGATCCTGCTCCCGGCCGGCACCGTCCGGTCGAGCAGCATGTTCGACTCGTCGTAGACGTGCCGCGCCGGGCCCGAGCCCGGGTCGTTGCCGGGCGACGCCTCCGCCCCGTACAGCCAGGCGTACTTGGAAGTGACGCTCAGTGCCTTGTGGAAGACCCCGTCGACGTACACGTTGAGCGTGGAGTCACGCCCGCCGCCGCCGGCCGCGTCCGGGATGGAGATGCGCGCGACCAGGGTGTTCGTCTCGGCCTTCGTGGTGAACTCCACGTACTGCCCGGTGCTGTTCAGCGTCACGGCCTTGCGGCCCGACGCCTCGCCGGCGAGGTCACCGATGGTGCGGTTGGGCCCGATGACCTGGGCCCCGCCGCCGGTGACGCCGGACTCCGCCTCGTAGGTGTCGTACGGCATGCTGGCGCCGCGGCCGACGAACAGCGGCAGGGTGGAGGTGTTGTTGGCGCGCTTGACGGCCAGTTCGTTGGCGTCGGGGTCGAGGACGGTCCTGACCGTGTACTTCCCGTTGACGGCCGTCCAGGTGCCCAGCGTGACCGGGGAGGTGGTGGAGCCGGCCGCGATGGTGCCCGAGTAGCTGCCGGTCAGTGTCTTCACCGTCTGCCCGCCGGAGTCCAGCACGGTGAGCGTGATGCCGTGGGCGCCGCTCGCCGAGGCGACGTTGCCCTGGTTCCTGATCGCCACCTGGAAGGTGACGGTGTCGCCCGCCGCGGAGGCGCTGGGCGTCCAGCTGACCGGGGAGGCGACGAGATCGGAGCTGTCGACGGGCCGGACCACGAGCGCGGTGGAGCTGGTGTAGGTGTTGTTGCCCTCGTTCTGCTCGATGACCTTGTTGGTCTCGTCGACCTCCGCGCCCGGCAGATAGCTGCCGGCCTCCTGGGTGCCGATCGGGGCGGACACGGTCGTGGAGGCGCCCGCGGCGAGCGCTCCGACGGGCGCGGTGCCCACCTTGTTGCCGCCGAGCCTGAAGGTGACGTCGGTGGCGGCGGACGCGGCGTTGCCCGCGTTGCGGACCGTGGCGCTGAGGGTGATCGTGTCCGTCTCGACGGGCGAGGCCGGCGAGGCGGTGATGCCGGTGACCACCAGGTCGGGGTTGGGCGCCGGGGTGCCCAGCACCTGGAACTCGGCGACCTGCCCGGCGGGCGCGCCGGTGTTGGCGGTGAACCGCAGCTGTACGTCGGCGACCCGGGCGCTGACCGGGATGGTCACCAGGTTGCCACTGCTCGGCGCGAAGGCGTAGTCCTTGCCCGCGACCAGGCTGCTGAAGGTGGACGCGCCCTGCTCACGGCCCAGCACCTCGAAGGTCTGGGTGCGCGGCCCCCAGGCGCTGTCGGGGTTCAGCTTGACGACGACGGAGCTGAGGTCGGCGTTGGCGCCGAGCTTGACGGTGAGGGTGCCCGGGTAGGCACCGCCGGCGCCCTCCCAGTAGGTGCTGGTGGAGTCGTCGTTGGCGTTGGCGGCGACGAAGGTGTGCACGGTCGACGACGCCTCGATGGGCTTGCCGACCGCGAGGTTGGAGTCGCTGCCGCTGCCGGTGCGGGTGACGGTGTTGCTGTCGCCGGACTGGTTACCGGCAGCGTCCTTGGCCCGTACGAAGTACGACACGGTCGCGCTCGCCGGCTGGCTGTCGGTGTACGTCAGCACGTTCCCGGCGACGCTCGCCCGCAGCGTGCCGTTGGCGTACACGTCGTAGCCGGTCACCCCCACGTTGTCCGTCGACGCCTGCCACGTCAGCCTGATCTGGCCGGCGGCGGGCTCGGTGTACGCGAGCCCGGACGGCGCGGTGGGCGCCTGCGTGTCGCCGGTGGCCCCCTGCCGGGTGACGGTGTTGCTGTTGGCGGACTGGTTCCCGGCGGCGTCCTTGGCGCGGACGAAGTACGAAACGGTGGCGCTCTCGGGCTGGTTGTCGGTGTACGTCAGCACGTTCCCGGCGACGCTCGCCCGCAGCGTGCCGTTGGCGTACACGTCGTAGCCGGTCACCCCCACGTTGTCCGTCGACGCCTGCCACGTCAGCCTGATCTGCCCGGTGGCCGGCTCGGTGTACGCGAGCCCGCCCGGCGCGGCCGGCGCCTGTGTGTCGCCGGTGGCCGGTCCGTAGATCTCGAACTCGGAGACCTGCGCGGCGGGCCAGCCGGTGTTGGCGGTGACCCAGACCCGTACGTACCGGGTGGTGGCCGGGTCGAAGGTGATCGACGCCGTCTGCTCGTTCGCGACGCTGAAGGAGTAGCCCTGGGACGCGGTCAGGTCGGTGAAGTTCGACCCGTCCGTGCTGCCCTGGAGCTTGAGCGTCTGGGTGCGGGTGTCCCAGCCGGCGGGGAGCTTGAGCACGACGCGGTTGACGGGGACGGCGGAGCCCAGATCCGCGCGTATCCACTGCGGGAAGGCGTCGTTGGTGCTCTCCCAGTACGTGGCCTGGTTGCCGTCGTTGGCGTTGGCGGGGGCGTAGGTCTGGGTCTGGCCGCTGGCCGTGAGCGTGCGGCCCAGCGCCAGGTTGCCGGACGACGAGTCCGCGCCGTGGACCTCCAGCTCGGAGAGCTGGGCCGCGGGCCAGCCGGTGTTGGCGGTGACACTGACGCGTACGAACCGGGTCTGGGCGGCGGCGAAGCCCACGGTGACGGTGTTGCCGTCGGCGGGTCCAAAGGAGCGCGGCGCCGCGGCGGACAGGGTGCTGAAGCTCGTGCCGTCCGGGCTGCCCTGGACGGCGACGGTCTGGCTGCGCGCCTCCCATGAGGCGGGGAGCTTCAGCACGACCTCGTCGATCCGGGTGGTGGCGCCGAGGTCGACCTGCACCCACTGGGGGAAGGTGCTGCCCGCGCTCTCCCAGTAGCTGCTCTGGTTGCCGTCGGTGATGTTGGAAGCGACGTACTGGGCGTTGGAGCTGCTGGCCGTGGCCGGCTTCCCGGCGGCGAGGTTCGGCCCTCCGGCGGCGCCGGCCGTATACGACGGCAGTCCGTAGGCGCACAGCACTCCGGCGAGGGCGGCGACCAGTACCCGCCAGCGCCCGCGTGATCGTCTCATGTGGGGGTCCCTTGCGACTCGAAGTGGATCACATAGGTCGAATTCTTGCGTTCACAAGTTGGAGAGTTGCAGGATTCTGTCGATGAGTCCACAGGTTCGGCAGGGTGACCTACAGAAGCGCAGGCCAAAGGCACCGCCGAGAGGGTTTTGACACGCCCTTGACAAATTGACGGGGTGTTGCCAGCATGCAACACGCTTGCCGCCAGCCGTAATTACGTGGCTCCAACACGCAAGAACGACGCAGAGCGCCATCCCTGACTGCTCCCCCACCCTCGTCAGGAGGAAGCTCCATGCCCGCACGCCCGCACGCCTTACGGACCGCGCTCCCGGCCCTCGCCCTGCTCCTCGGCGGACTGACCGCCGCCGGCCCGCCGCCGGCCGCAGCCGCCGAGGACCCCGCGGCCGTCGCGGCGATCCCGCCCGGCGACTACCAGCAGGTGCAACTGGCCCTCGGCTCCGACGAACTGGGCGAGCCGATGTCCCTCACCGTTCTGCCCGACCGCTCGGTGCTGCACACCGCGCGCGACGGAACGATCCGCTTCACCGACCCCGCGGGCAACACGAAGACCGCGGCGAAGCTGGACGTCTACACCCATGACGAGGAGGGCCTGCAGGGCATAGCCGCCGATCCGGGCTTCTCCGCCAACCGCCATGTCTGGCTCTACTACTCGCCCCGGCTCACCACCCCGGCGGGCGACGCCCCGGTGACGGGCACCACCGCCGACTTCGAGCCCTGGAAGGGGCATCTGAACCTCTCCCGCTTCACACTCCGAACGGACGGCACCCTGGACCCGGCGACGGAGAAGGTCGTGCTGCAGGTCGCCAACGACCGCGGCCAGTGCTGCCACGTGGGCGGCGACATCGACTTCGACGCGAGCGGCAACCTGTATCTGACGACCGGCGACGACACGAACCCCTTCGACTCCGCCGGCTACGCACCGATCGACGAACGCACCGACAGGAACCCGCAGTTCGACGCCCAGCGCTCCTCGGGCAACACCAACGACCTGCGCGGCAAGCTGCTGCGCATCAAGCCGACCACGGACGGCGGCTACACGATCCCGTCCGGCAACCTGTTCGCCCCCGGTACGGCGAACACCCGCCCCGAGATCTACGCCATGGGCTTCCGCAACCCGTTCCGGATGTCCGTCGACAAGCCCACCGGCACGGTCTACCTCGGCGACTACGGCCCCGACGCCGGCACCACCGACCCGAACCGCGGCCCCAGCGGCCAGGTCGAGTTCGACCGGATCACCGCCCCCGGCAACTACGGCTGGCCCTACTGCACCGGGACGAACACCACCACCGAGACCTACAACGAGTACACCTTCCCGAGCGGCCCCTCGGGCGCCAAGTACGACTGCGCGGGCGGCCCGGCGAACAACTCCTTCCGCAACACCGGCCGCCCGGTGCTGCCGCCCGCCAGGGCCAGCTGGATCCGCTACGCCGGCGACGCCGGATCCCCGCCGGAGTTCGGCAGCGGCTCGGAGTCCCCGATGGGCGGCGAGGTGTACCGCTACGACGCCGCCTCGGGATCGGCCGTGAAGTTCCCGCAGTCCCTCGACGGCCGCTACTTCGCCGCGGAGTTCGGCCGCCAGTGGATCAAGGCGATCACCGTGAACGGCGACGGCTCCCCCGGCACCATCGAGGACTTCCCGTGGACCGGCACCCAGATCATCGACACCGACTTCGGCCCGGACGGGGCGCTGTACGTCCTGGACTACGGCACCGGCGGCGGCAACCAGGCGCTGTGGCGCATGGAGTACCTGGCCGGCAGCAACCGCAACCCCGTCGCCGCGGCCTCCGCCGACAGGACCTCCGGACCGACCCCGCTGACCGTGCAGTTCTCCTCCGCGGGCAGCTCCGACCCGGAGGGCGGCGCGCTCACGTACTCCTGGAACTTCGGCGACGGCGCGACGTCCACCGCGGCCAACCCGTCCCACACTTATACGACGAACGGCACCTACCAGCCCACCCTCACGGTCCGCGACCCCGAGGGCCTGACCGGCACCGCGAGCCTCGTCGTCACCGCGGGCAACACGGCGCCCGCCGTGACGCTGCGCACGCCGGCGAACGGTGCCCTGTTCTCGTTCGGCGACACCGTCCCGTTCACCATCGACGTCAGCGACCCGGAGGACGGGGCGGTGGACTGCTCCAGGGTCCGCCTCACGTATCTGCTGGGCCACGACAGCCACGAGCACCAGATCACGAGCACCACCGGCTGCTCCGGCACGCTCACCGTCCCGGCCGACGGCGAACACGACGCGGCGGCGAACATCTACGGGGTCTTCGACGCCTCGTACACCGACAACGGCGGCCTGACGGGCCACGGCAGGAGCATCCTGCAGCCCCGGCACCGGCAGGCCGAGCACTTCACCGCCCAGTCCGGCATCCAGCTCGCCTCGCACGCCCCCGCCGAGGGCGGGCAGACCGTCGGTTTCACGGACGACGGCGACTCGATCTCGTTCAGCCCCTACGCCCTGGCCGGCGCCTCGCAGGTCTCCGCGCGCGTGTCCTCCGGCGGCGCGGGCGGCACGATCGAGGTACGGGCGGGATCGGCGTCCGGCTCGCTGCTGGGCGCCATGACGGTGCCGGTGACGGGCGGCTGGGAGACGTTCACCGACGTGTCCACGACGCTCTCCGGGGCGCCGTCGGGGACGACGGCGCTGTACCTCGTCTTCCGGGGGCCGACGGGCCAGGGGAACCTCTTCGACGTCGACGCCTTCACGTTCACCTCGGGCTCCGCGCAGACGGTGGAGGGCGAGGCGTACACCTCCGGCTCCGGCGTGCAGATCGCACCGCACGCGCCGGCCAGCGGCGGGCAGACCCTCGGCTACATCGACAACGGCGACTGGGCGGCGTACTCCGGCGTCACGACGGCGGGCGTCACGAACTTCAGTGCCCGGGTCTCCTCCGCCGGGGCGGGCGGCACGATCCAGATCCGCGACGGGTCACCGACCGGGACCGTACTCGGGTCGGTGGGAGTGCCCGTCACCGGCGGGTGGGAGACGTTCACCACCGTCAGCACGGCGGTGAACGCCGGGACCGGGCCGCTGTATCTGACCTTCACGGGCGGCTCCGGTTCGCTCTTCGACATCGACACCCTGACCGTCTCCCGCTGATCCGGCCCGATTGGAGCCCGCGATGCATTCCCTGTTGAAGCGTGCCACCGCCGCCGTGGCCCTCGCGCTGGCCGCCGGGGCGCTGCCCCCGAGCGCCCACGCCGCCGATCCCGCGTACGACGTGCTGGTCTTCTCCCGTACGACCGGCTTCCGGCACGACTCCATCCCTGCGGGCACGGACGCCATCCGCGCCCTGGGAGCCGCGAACAACTTCACCGTCACCGCCACCGAGGACCCCGGCGCCTTCACCCCGGGCAACCTCGCCGGCTACGAGGCGGTGGTGTTCCTCAACACCACCGGCGACGTCCTGGACGACACCCAGCAGTCCGCGCTGCAGGCCCACATCGACGGCGGCCGCGGCTTCGTCGGCGTGCACGCGGCCGCCGACACCGAGTACGGCTGGTCGTACTACGGCGATCTGGTCGGCGCCCGGTTCAAGAGCCATCCGGCGATCCAGCAGGCGCGGATCGTCAACGAGGACCGCACGCATCCCGCCACCGCCCATCTCGGCGAGAGCTGGACCCGAACCGACGAGTGGTACAACTACCAGACGAACCCGCGTGCTTCGGTGCGCGTCCTGCAGTCGCTGGACGAGAGCAGCTACAGCGGCAGCGAGATGGGCGGCGACCATCCGATCACCTGGTGCCACGCGCAGGGCAGCGGCCGGTCGTTCTACACGGGCCTCGGCCACACCGCGGAGTCGTACGGCGAGACCGCCTTCCGCTCACTGCTGCTGGGCGCGATCCGGTACGCGGCGGGCGTCGCCCCGGCCGACTGCTCGCCGAGCAGCAGCACCCGCACGGTGGAGGGCGAGGCGTACACTTCCGGCTCCGGCGTGCAGATCGCGGGGCATCCGCCGGCGAGCGGCGGGCAGACCCTGGGCTACATCGACAACGGCGAATGGGCGGCATACTCCGGCGTCACGACGGCGGGCGTCACGAACTTCAGTGCCCGGGTCTCCTCCGCCGGCGCGGGCGGCACGATCCAGATCCGCGACGGGTCACCGACCGGGACCGTACTCGGGTCGGTGGGAGTGCCCGTCACCGGCGGGTGGGAGACGTTCACCACCGTCAGCACGGCGGTGAACGCCGGGACCGGGCCGCTGTATCTGACCTTCACCGGCGGCTCCGGGGCGCTGTTCGACATCGACACCTTCACGCTGACGTACGGGGGCGGCACCCTCGACAGCGGCGTGCATCTCTTCTACTACCCCTGGTACGGCAGTCCCGCCGTCCTCGGCAGCTGGCGGCACTGGCAGCAGGGCGGCCACACCCCGCCCGACGACATCGGCGCCAACCTGTACCCGGCCCTCGGGCCGTACGACTCGGGCGACTTCACCGGCGCCGTCGCACAGCAGATGAAGTGGGTGAAGCGGTCCGGCGCCGGCGTCATCGTCTACAGCTGGTGGGGACGCGGGGGTTACGAGGACAACCTCGCCCGCGGAGTCCTGGACGCGGCCGCACGCGAGGGCATCAAGGTGGCCTGGCATCTGGAGCCGTACGGCGGCCGCACCGCCGCCTCCACGGTCTCCGACATCGAGTACATCAACAGCACCTACGGCAGCCACCAGGCCTTCTACCGCGACGCCGCGCACGGCGACCGCGGCGCCTACTACGTCTTCGAGAGCCTGCTCATCACGGACTGGACGGCGCTCGACCAGGTCACGGACGACTCGATCGTGCTCGCCCAGACCACCGACACCACCAAGATCGCCCACTTCTCCGGCATGTACACCTACGACGGCATCGCGGGCGCCACCGCCCCCGGCTGGAAGCAGGCCGGCGACTACGCCCGGGCGCACGGCCTGATCTGGGCGCCGTCCGTCGCCCCCGGCTACCTCGACGACCGCGCCGTCCCCGGCAACACCACCCCGACCGTCACCCGCGACAACGGCGCCGCCTACGACCGGCAGTGGAACAACGCCCTCGATCCGGCGATCGGCGGCTCCCCCACCTGGGTGTCGGTGACGTCGTTCAACGAATGGCACGAGGGCAGCTCCATCGAGCCCGCCGACAGCACCCCGCCGGGCGGCTACGGCTACCAGACGTACGACGGGGCCTACGGCCGTACCGGAGCGGACGCCGAGACGGCCTATCTCGACCGGACGGCCTACTGGGCCGGACGCTTCACGGGAGGGGGTGCGTAAGCGGGACAGCGCATGGGACAAGGGAGTCGCGGCCAGGAACCGGGCGGGCCGCGACTCCCGTCTTTGCGGGAAAGGTGTTAGCTTAGGCAAGCCTAAGTGATCGTCCGATGGGAGCGCCCAACGTGGCTGAACGTCCGGCCCGCAAGAAGCCGCAGGTCAACACGGCCCGCGTGGTGCGCTCCGAGCGCCTCACCCCGCACATGGTGCGCCTCGTCCTGGGCGGCGAGACGCTGCGGGGCCTCGGTGTGGGCGAGTTCACGGACCACTACGTCAAGTTGCTCTTCCCCGCCGACGGCGTCAGCTACCCCGAGCCCTTCGACCTCGAAGCCGTCCGCCGCGACCTCCCCCGCCACGAGTGGCCGGTCACCCGCACGTACACCGTGCGCCGCTGGGACGCCGAGGCCCTGGAGCTGACGCTCGACTTCGTCGTGCACGGCGACGAGGGCCTGGCCGCACCCTGGGCGCTGCGCGTCCAGCCCGGCGAGCAGGTCCGCTTCGTCGGCCCCGGCGGCGCCTACGCCCCCGATCCGGCAGCCGACTGGCATCTGCTGGCCGGTGACGAGAGCGCCCTGCCGGCGATCGCGGCGGCGGTGGAGCGGCTCCCCCAGGGCGCGAAGGCGCACGTCTTCCTGGAGGTGTCCGACGCGGCCGAGCACCAGCCCCTCACCGCCCCGCCGGGCGCGGAGATCACCTGGCTGTACCGCGACGGCCGCCCCGTCGGCTCCCGACTCACCGCGGCCGTGAAGGCGCTGGACTTCCCGGCGGGCCGGATGCACGGCTTCGTGCACGGCGAGGCCGCCATGGTCAAGGAGCTGCGCCGCTACCTGCGCCTCGACCGCGGCATCCCGCGGTCGGACCTGTCCATCTCCGGCTACTGGCGCCTCGGCCACAACGAGGACGGCTGGCAGGCGTCGAAGCGCGAGTGGAACGCCCGTATCGAGGCCGAGCAGGAGACCCCCCGGGCCTCGGCGGCCTGAGGGGTTCCACCACCGCTCACCCCACCGAGCTGTACGCCACCACGCCCCGCAGCAGGCCGTCCACGGCCTTGCGCGCGTTGCGCGCCACCGTGGAGCCCTCCGCCGGGGCCGCGTGGGAGATCTGGCCGAGGACGTCGATCAGCTGCTTGCACCACCGCACGAAGTCGCCCGCCGGCATGTCCGCGTCGTTCAGCACCGCGTCCAGGGGCTTGCCGGAGGCCCACTGGTGGGCGGCCCAGGCGAAGCCGAGGTCGGGTTCGCGCTGGCCGACGCTCTCCGTCTGGTTGATCTTGTGGTCCTCCTCCAGCCCGTCGAGCCGGCCCCAGATACGGACCATCTCGCCCAGCGCCGCGCGTGCGTTGCCGCTGGGCAGCTTCGGCGGCATCGCGTCGTCGGACTGGCGCGACTCGTACACCAGCGCCGAGGCGCACGCCGCCAGCTCCCCCGGGCCGAGGCCCTCGAAGACGCCCTCGCGGAGGCACTCCGACGCGAGCAGGTCGAGCTCGCCGTAGAGCCGGGCGAGCCGCCGGCCGTGCTCGGTGACCTCGTCGCCACGGAGGTAGTCCAGCTCGGTGAGCATCCCGTACACCCGGTCGAAGGTCCGGGCGATGGTGTTCGTCCGCCCCTCGATCCGGCGCTCCAGCTGCCGTGTGTCGCGGCGCAGCCGCTCGTAGCGCTCGGCCCAGCGGGCGTGGTCCTCACGCTCGTCGCAGCCGTGGCACGGGTGCTGGCGGATCTCCTCGCGGAGCTTCGCGATCTCCGTGTCGTCCGCCGCGGCCGAGCGCTTCTTGCGGTGCCGGTCGGGGACGTAGTGCCCGGCCTTCGTGCGCAGCGCGGAGGCGAGGTCGCGACGCGACTGGGGGCTCTTGGCGTTGAAGGACTTGGGGATCCGCATCCGCTCCAGCGGCTCCACCGGCACCGGGAAGTCAGCCGCGTTGAGCCGCTTGACCTGCCGGCCCGCGGTGAGCACCAGCGGCCGCGGCCCGTCGAAGTGGTCGTAGCCGTCGCGGCGTCCGCCCACGCGCCCCGGCGGCAGCCCCGGGTCCAGCACCAGCGCCAGCCCCGCGAACTTCCCCGTCGGCACATGGATCACGTCGCCGGGCTTGAGCCGCTCCAGCGCGGTGTGCGCGGCGGCGCGGCGCTGCACGGCGCCCTGCCGGGCCAGCTCGTTCTCCCGGTCCTTCAGCCGCCGGCGCAGCCCCATGTACTCGTCGAAGTCACCGAGGTGGCAGGTCATGGCGGCCTCGTAACCCGCCAGCCCCTCCTCGTTCTTCTGCACCTGCCGGGAGATCCCGACCACCGACCGGTCCGCCTGGAACTGCGCGAAGGAGGTCTCCAGCAGCTCGCGGGAGCGGTGCCGCCCGAACTGCGAGACCAGGTTGACCGCCATGTTGTACGACGGGCGGAACGACGACCGCAGCGGATACGTACGCGTACCCGCCAGGCCCGCCAGGTGCTCCGGGCTCATGTCCCGCTGCCAGAGCACCACCGCGTGGCCCTCGATGTCGATGCCGCGCCGCCCGGCCCGCCCGGTGAGCTGGGTGAACTCCCCCGGGGTGATGTCGGCGTGGGTCTCGCCGTTCCACTTGACGAGCTTCTCCAGCACCACCGACCGCGCCGGCATGTTGATGCCCAGCGCCAGCGTCTCGGTGGCGAAGACGGCCTTCACCAGGCCCCGCGCGAACAGCTCCTCGACGACCTCCTTGAAGGTCGGCAGCATGCCGGCGTGGTGCGCGGCGATGCCCCGCTCCAGGCCCTCCAGCCACTCGTAGTAGCCGAGGACGTTGAGGTCCTCGCGCGGGATCGAGGCCGTGCGCGCCTCGACGATCTCGCGGACCTTCAGCCGGCCCGCGTCGTCGTTCAGCCGCAGCCCCGAGTACAGGCACTGCTGTACGGCGGCCTCGCAGCCGGCGCGGCTGAAGATGAACGTGATCGCGGGCAGCAGCCCCTCCGCGTCGAGCCGCTCGATGACCTCGACCCGGCTCGGCGTCCAGGTACGGCCGCGGGAGCGGCGCTCGCGCTCGCGGTCGGCCTCGCGCATGTTGCGCCGGGAGCGGCCGTAGGTGGGCCGTGGCGTGTCCATCCGGGCGAGCTTGACCAGCTCCGGGTTGACCACCCGGGACGAGGGGACCGTCGCGCCCTGCTCCTCCTCGTACAGGTCGTACATCCGCCGGCCGGCCATCACGTGCTGCCACAGCGGCACGGGCCGGTGCTCGGAGACGATCACCTCGGTGTCGCCGCGCACGGTGTCCAGCCAGGCGCCGAACTCCTCGGCGTTGGAGACCGTCGCGGAGAGCGAGACCAGGGTGACGGACTCGGGGAGGTGGATGATGACCTCCTCCCAGACCGCGCCGCGGAAGCGGTCGGAGAGGTAGTGCACCTCGTCCATCACCACGTAGCCGAGGTTCGTCAGGGTCTGCGAACCCGCGTACAGCATGTTGCGCAGCACCTCGGTGGTCATCACGACCACCGGCGCCTCGGAGTTGACGGAGTTGTCGCCGGTGAGCAGGCCGACCTTGTCGGCGCCGTAGCGCTTGACGAGATCGCCGTACTTCTGGTTCGACAGCGCCTTGATGGGCGTGGTGTAGAAGCACTTCCGGCCCTGGGCGAGGGCGAGGTGCACGGCGAACTCGCCGACGATCGTCTTGCCGGAGCCGGTGGGCGCGGCGACGAGCACGCCCTTTCCGGCCTCCAGCGCCTGACACGCCTCCACCTGGAAGCCGTCGAGGTCGAAGTCGTACAGCTCGCGGAAGGCGCCGAGTGAGGTGGCCTGGTCGGCGGCGCGGCGCCGGGAGGCGGCGTAGCGCTCGGCGGGACTGGGCTCGTCGTGAGTGGGCTGGTCGGTCATCTTGCCTCGAGCCTACCCGCAGGGTGTGACACCGCACGCGATCTTTTTCGCGTGCGGTGTCAGGGCCTGACCGGGCGGAGCCGGCAGACCGGTCCCCGCACTACTAGGTGACGTCGTCGTATCCGCCGCGCCGTGCCGAGTCCGCGCTGTCGGACTCACCGCTCGCCTGCTCGGGCAGGGCGGGCGCGGTGGAGGCGGCGACCGTCTCGACCTCGCCGATGGCCTCCGGCGTCAGATCCAGGTCGGACGCCTCGTCCACGTCCGGCTCCTGCGCCTCGCGGCGGGCCTTGCGGCGGTCGTTCAGCAGCGAGAAGCCGCACGCCCCGAAGTACAGCACGATCACCGGGCCGGCCAGGGCGAACATGCCGATCGGGTCGGTGCTGGGCGTGGCGATCGCGCCGAAGGCCACGATGCTGATGATCATCCAGCGCCACCAGCTGATCATCTTCTTGCCGCTGATCGCTCCGCCCAGGTTCAGCAGCACCAGGACGAGCGGCAGCTCGAAGGAGAGACCGAAGACCACGACCATGCGCGTCAGCAGGTCCAGGAAGTCGGGCACCGGCAGCAGGTTCTTGGTGTCCTCCGGGGTGAACTCCAGGAGCACCTTCGCCGTGGTCGGCAGGATCGCGTACGCGAAGTAGGCACCGCACAGGAACAGCGGCACGCCCACGCCGACGAACCAGATCGAGTACTTCTTCTCGTGCCGGTGCAGGCCCGGGGCGAGGAAGGCCCACAGCTGGTACAGCCAGATCGGCGTCGACACGACCAGGCCGGCCATGAAGGACACCTTCAGCATGGTCGTGAACGGCGAGATGAGGCCGTTCATCGTGAAGTCGGCGCACTGCTTGTGCTCGCCGATGTCGGACACCTTCACCCCGCCGCAACCGACGGAGTCCAGCACGGGCCTCATCAGGAAGTCGACGATGTCCTGATAGAAGAAGAGCGCCGCGATCGTGACGATCAGGATCGCGCCGACCGCCCGGATCAGCCGGTCGCGAAGCTCCCGCAGATGGTCCGCGAGGGGCATGCGCCCCTCGGGGTCCTTCTGCTCTTTACTGCGGGCGGACTTGAGCAACCCACGTCCTCATCTCGTGCGGCCGGCCGTCCCCGGCCGGCCGGTCCTTCCCTGTGCCAACGGGCTGGGAGGGAGCTCCGGTCAGCGCTGCGTCTGCTGGTCGTTCGGCTCGGTGACCGGACGGGAGCTGGTCACGTCGCCGGGCGCCGCCTGGATCGTCTTGGGGGCGGGCTGCGGCGGGTCCGCGGGGGCGGAGGCCGTGTCGTTGCCCTCGGACTTCATCGCCTTGGCCTCGCTCTTGAGGATGCGGGCGGACTTGCCGAGCGAGCGGGCCATCTCGGGCAGCTTCTTCGCTCCGAAGAGCAGGATGATGACGACGAGGATGAGGATGATCTCCGTCGGGCCGAGCCGTCCGAACATAAGCTTCTACCTTCTCACCGAGGCGGCTGGGGGCATCCCCTGCTCGAAGAGCTCGGGGAAGGGTCTGGCTGCGATCGTAACCCGCGAGGGTGAACGGCCGGGAATGTCCCGGCGTGCACCGGTTGCGGCCCCCGCCTCACTGCAGGACCGCGACCGCTTGCAGCGTACCCCCCGGGTCACCCCCGAAAAAGGTCACAGTACGGTATCGGCCGCTCTCACCAGCGGAATTGCCGCCTTTTCCACGTCTGATGCGGCCTTGGCGACCGCCTCGGACGCCTCCTCCACGCGCCGCGCGAGCCTGCGTACCTCGATCCACACGCGTGCGGCGAGCACCCCGAGCACGGCCAGGCCGAGGAAGCCGAGGACGATCGCGGTCATGGGCCAGAGCACGGTCAGACCCCGTCGTACGCGGCGAGCGCCTTGACCGCCGCCTCGCGGGCGCTGTCGGCGAGGTCGCCGGGGGCGACGATGCGCCCGTCGCGGCCCAGCCGCAGCGCGAGGCGCCGCAGGGACGACGGGTCGGGGGCGCGCAGCGTGATCCGCAGGCCGCCGTCGGGCAGTTCGTCGGCGCTGTCGTGCGGGTAGTACTCGGCGACCCAGCGCCCGCCGGGCCCCACCTCGACCACGACCTCCGGGTCGTCCTCCGTCGTACGCACCAGGCTCTCGGAGAGGTCCCTCAGCTCCACCGGCGGCGGGTCGGCCGGCAGGTCCAGCATCCGGATCTCCGCCACCCGGTCCAGCCGGAAGGTGCGCCGCGCCTCCGACAGCCGGCACCACGCCTCCATGTAGGTGCGGCCCACGGTGAACAGCCGGATCGGGTCGACCTCCCGCTCGGTCAGCTCGTCCCGGGCGGGCGAGTAGTACTTCAGCCACAGCCGGCGGCGCTCGGAGATCGCCCGGTCCACCTCGGCGAAGACGCCGCCCTCGGACTCGAAGGTCACGGTGAGGCTGGCGCTGGCGTCCGCCGCCTCGCCGGCCGCGGCCTCCAGCTTCGCGGTGGCCCGCAGCAGCGCCTGCCGGTCGCCCTCGCGCAGCCCGGGCAGGGTCGCCACGGCGCGCGCCGCCACCAGCAGGGCGGTCGCCTCGTCTGCGGCCAGCCGCAGCGGCTCGCCGGTGTTCGTCGCCTCGGGGTTGCGGAACCACACCCGCTCGCCGTCGGTGTCGATGTCCAGCAGGTCCCCGCCGCGGAAGCTCGTCCCGCACATCGGCAGTACGTTCAGATCGCGGATCAGCTCGTCCTCGGTGATCCCGAAGGCGCGGGCCACGTCGCTGACGCGGGCGCCGTTGCGCTCGCGCAGGTACGTCACCAGCGAGAGCATCCGCCGGGTCTGGTCGATCGCGTTGGCCACGGTGTGCCTCACTCCCCCTTGGCCACGGCGCGCAGCCGGTCGATGACGTCCGCCCGCAGCTCGGCCGGCTCCAGTACGACCACGTCCGGCCCGAACTCCACCAGCCAGGCGTCCAGCCCGTGCCCGTACGGGATCTCCAGCTCGTCCCAGCCCGGCTCGACGGCCTCCCGGATGCCGAGGGCCTTGGCGCGCAGCGGATAGCCGGCGCCGACGCGCAGCCGGATCAGCGCGGTGCGGTCGGCGATCTCCCCGGCCCAGCGCTCCACGGTCTCGCGGACCTCGACGCGGTCCGGGACGGGGTGGGTGAAGCCGGTGCCGCGGTTGCGGACGCGGCCGGTGATGCGGGAGAGGCGGAAGACGCGCTCGGCCTGGCGGTCCCGGTCCCAGCCGGCCAGATACCACTGGCCGCGCCAGCACTCCAGCTGCCAGGGCTCCACGTGCCGCTGGCCGGGGCGGGCCGCGGACGCCTTGCGGTAGTCGAAGATCACGGGCCGGCGGTCGCGGCAGGCCAGCATCAGCGGCTCGAAGGCCGCCTCGCGGGCCGGGATGCGGGGCTCGATGGCGCTGTGCTCGCCGTACGACTCGTCGCCGGTGACGGGCATGCCCGCGGCGCGCAGCTTCTGCAGGGCGCCGCTGGCCGCGCCGGCCAGGCGGGCGTGCTGCCACACCTTGGCCGCGACGCCCAGGGCGGCGGCCTCCTCGGCGTCGAGGGTGATCGGGGGGAGGCGGTTGCTGTCGCGGCGGGCGAGATAGCCGGTGTCGCCGTCCAGGCTCTCCACGGTCTCGATGACCAGGCCCAGCTCGCGCAGATCGTCCTTGTCGCGCTCGAACATCCGGTTGAACGCCTCGTCGCCGGCCAGATCGCCGGGCCGGGCGGCCATCCCCGGGCCCCGGCCGGGACCGGCGGCCTCGATGTACGCCTCGATGGACTCGCGCAGCTCCCGCTTGGTGAGCGGGCGGCGCGTGCTGAGCAGGCACAGCGCCAGATTCATCAGCCGCTCGGCCTTGGCGATCGCCATCGCTGTCCCTGTCCCCTTCGAGTCCCACCGCGTCCGCGGCCTCAACGGACGACGTTACCGCAAGTGGGCAGGGCGCTGCGGCGCGGCGGCCCGGACCCCGGGCGCGACGGAGCCCGGGGGCACGAGGCCCCCGGGCTCCGGTCGTACCGCGGGTCCGGTCAGACCGAGACGAGGTCGCAGACGAAGATCAGCGTCTCGCCCGGCTTGATCGCGCTGCCCGCGCCGCGGTCGCCGTAGGCGAGGTGCGGCGGGATGACCAGCTGGCGGCGGCCGCCGACCTTCATGCCCTGGATGCCCTGGTCCCAGCCGGGGATGACACGGCCGCCGCCCAGCGGGAAGCTCAGCGGCGTACCGCGGTTCCAGCTCGCGTCGAACTCCTCGCCCGTGCTGAAGGCGACGCCGACGTAGTGGACGGCGACGTTGTCGCCGGCCTTCGCCTCGGGGCCGTCGCCCTCCCAGATGTCCTTGATCTCAAGGTCGGCCGGCGGCTCGCCGCCCGGGAAGTCGACCTCGGGCTTGTCGATGCTCACGTCACTTGCTCCTCAGGAGAACCTTTTGCGTTAACCCTTTGCCGTTAACCCGGACAGTCTTCCAGACCGCCCGTGAAGCCGAAGGGCGGCCCGTCGGGCCGGGCGTCAGACCGTGCCGACGATGTCGACGACGAAGACCAGCGTCTTCTTGGCCAGCTCGCTGCCCTCGGAGTCGCCGTACGCCAGCTTCGGCGGGATCACCAGCAGCACCCGGTCGCCGACCTTCTTGCCGACCAGGCCCTGGTCCCAGCCCTTGACGACCGATCCGGTGCCGATCTGGAAGGCCGTCGCCCCGCCGTTCTTCCACGACGAGTCGAACTGCTTGCCGTCCTCCCAGGACACGCCCGTGTACTGGACGATCAGACCCTGGCCGGCCTCGACCTTCGCCCCGGCACCCTTGATCAGCACCTGCTGCTCGAGCTTCGTGGGGGCGTCGCCGTCCTTGGGAATGGTGATGTTCGCGGCCTGCTGGCTCGGCACATCGACCTTCAGCCCCAGCTTCGGCGCGGCCATCGTGCCCTTGGCCTCGGCCTTGTCGTCCGCCTTGGTGCTGCCGACGACGTCGATCGCCCAGACCAGGCCGTCCGACTCCTTGATCCCGGACTGCGGGTTCAGGCTGTCGCCGACCAGGTCGCCCGCGCTGCCCTCCACGAGCACCCGGCTGCCGGGCGTCTTGCCGACGACCGCGTCCAGGACCTTCGGCGGCAGCATCGGGTTCTGCTCGCCGGTCTGCGCGACCACCTGCTGGTGCGTGGCGCCGCCCTGCGCGGTGGCCCAGGTGCTGCCCAGGTCGCGGCTGTCCTTCATCGCCACTCCGGCGAAGTCCAGCCGGACGTAGTCGCCCTTCGCGACGGCGTCGCCCTTGCCCTCGACCAGCGTCTTCACGGCGATCTCCGCGGGGGCCTTCGCGCCGCTCGGCACCTTGATCGTCGGCTTCTGGCCGAACGTCCCCGACACCGTCGACACCGCGGCGGCGGAGTTGGTGCCCTTGTCGCCCTGGTCCGAGTCGGACGAGTCGTCCGATCCGCACGCGGCGGTCAGCAGCAGGGCCGGCACGGCGATGGCCGCGACGAAACGCGTCTTCTTTGCGAGGTTCATGAAACCAACTCGTGAATCGGGGACGGGCAGTCCTGCCACTGTACGGCCTGGACTGTCCGTCCCCGATCAGCGCACGGGGCACACGGCCCGGCATCCACCTGGGTGGAGCACGGTCACATGCCCGCGATCAGCTTTTCCACCCGGTCGTCCACCGAACGGAACGGGTCCTTGCACAGCACCGTGCGCTGGGCCTGGTCGTTCAGCTTCAGATGCACCCAGTCCACCGTGAAGTCGCGGCGCTGCTCCTGGGCCCGGCGGATGAAGTCGCCGCGCAGCCGCGCCCGGGTGGTCTGCGGCGGCACCGACTTCCCCTCGAAGATCTTCAGGTCGTTGCACACCCGGGCCGCCTGCCCCCGCTTCTCCAGCAGGTAGTACAGGCCCCGGCGGCGGTGGATGTCGTGGTACGCGAGGTCTATCTGCGCGACCCGGGGGTGGGACAGGGTGATGTTGTTCTTGGCCCGGTAGCGCTCGATGAGGTTGTGCTTCATCACCCAGTCGATCTCCGTGGAGATCTTGTCGAGCTCCTCGGTGCGGATCGCCTCCAGCGTGCGGCCCCACAGCTCCAGCACCTGCTCGATGGTGCCGGTACGGATCCCACGCCGGTCGCAGAAGTCCACGGCCTTCTCGTAGTACTCCTGCTGTACCTCCAGCGCGGACGCCTCGCGGCCGCTGGCCAGGCGCACCTTGCGCTGGCCGGTCATGTCGTGGGAGACCTCGCGGATCGCCCGGATCGGGTTCTCCAGTGTCAGGTCCCGCATCACCGTGCCGGCCTCGATCATCCGCAGCACCAGGTCGGTCGCGCCGACCTTCAGCAGCATCGTCGTCTCCGACATGTTCGAGTCACCGACGATCACGTGGAGCCGGCGGTAGCGCTCGGCGTCCGCGTGCGGTTCGTCGCGGGTGTTGATGATCGGCCGGGAGCGGGTCGTGGCGGAGCTCACGCCCTCCCAGATGTGCTCGGCCCGCTGGCTCACGCAGTAGACCGCACCGCGCGGGGTCTGCAGCACCTTGCCCGCCCCGCAGATCAGCTGCCGGGTGACCAGGAACGGGATCAGGATGTCGGCCAGCCGGGAGAACTCCCCGTGCCGGGCGACCAGATAGTTCTCGTGACAGCCGTAGGAGTTGCCGGCGGAGTCGGTGTTGTTCTTGAACAGATAGACGTCGCCGGCGATGCCTTCCTCGTGCAGCCGGCGCTCGGCGTCCACGAGCAGGCCTTCCAGAATGCGCTCGCCCGCCTTGTCGTGGGTGACCAGCTCGATCACGTTGTCGCACTCGGGAGTGGCGTACTCCGGGTGCGAACCCACGTCGAGGTAGAGGCGGGCCCCGTTACGCAGAAAGACATTGCTGCTGCGGCCCCAGGAAACGACTCGGCGGAAGAGGTACCGCGCCACCTCATCAGGGGACAGACGACGCTGACCCCTGAACGTGCACGTGACGCCGTACTCGTTCTCCAGCCCGAAGATTCGGCGGTCCATGACTGAACATTACGCCCGACAGGGCCTGATGAAACCGGGTTCGACCACGGCGATTCGATCTTTTCCCCGCCCCGGCACCGTTTGCGGACAGCACCGCCCCCGGCTCCGCGCGGGGCACGGAACCGGGGGCGGGGGGTCGGCGCGGGCCCCTGCTACTTCTCCACGTCCGGGGATTCGGGCAGCTCCCCGACCTCGTCCGCCGGGTCCGCGGCGGCACCCTCGGCGGGGGTGTCCCCGTCCGGCGCCGGCTGCCCGTCCTCCAGCAGACGCGTCAGCTGCCCGCCCAGGATCCGCTTGAACTTCCGCTGCTGCGGCCGGCCCCGGTCCAGGACCGCGACCTCCAGCTGATCGGCCGTCAGCGTGCGCTCGGAGCCGTTGTTGTCCCGCGCCAGTGACTCCACGGCGAGCTTCAGCGCCTCGCCGAGCGTCATGCCCTCGCGGTGGCGCTGGTCCAGGAAGTTGCTGATCTGGTCGGCGTTGCCGCCGACCGCGACGGAGCCGTGCTCGTCGACGATCGAGCCGTCGTGCGGCAGCCGGTAGATCTGGTCGTCCCCCGGGGCCTCCCCGACCTCGGCGACGATCAGCTCCACCTCGTACGGCTTCTCCGCGACGGACGAGAAGATCGTGCCGAGCGTCTGGGCGTACACGTTCGCCAGACCGCGGGCCGTCACGTCGTCCCGGTCGTAGGTGTAGCCGCGCAGATCGGCGTAGCGGACACCGCCGATGCGCAGGTTCTCGAACTCGTTGTACTTGCCGACCGCCGCGAAGGCGATCCGGTCGTAGATCTCGCTGACCTTGTGCAGGGCGCGGGACGGATTCTCGGCGACGAAGAGGATGCCGTCGGCGTACTGCAGGACCACCACGCTGCGGCCGCGCGCGATGCCCTTGCGGGCGTACTCGGCGCGGTCCTGCATCGCCTGCTGGGGTGAGACATAGAACGGTGTCGACACCGGCTACCCGTCCCTTTCTTCTGTCGGTCTGTCCGTGGCCTTCATGGCTCGCTCCTACGCCCTACAGCACCGCGGCGCGCGGGCCGTCGGGATGCTCGAGCCGGCCGTCGACGACCGAGCGGGCGATCTCCATGGCCTCGGCCTCCGTCAGCCTGCGGTAGCCCTCGTCGCTGATGACCGTGACGATCGGGAAGATCCGCCGGGCCATGTCCGGCCCGCCCGTCGCCGAGTCGTCGTCGGCCGCGTCGTACAGCGCCTGCACGGCGGCCGTGGTGGCCTCGGCCTCGGTCAGGTCCTCGCGGTAGAGCTTCTTCAGGCTGCCCCGGGCGAACACCGAGCCCGAACCGACCGCGGAGAACCCGTGCTCCTCGGAGCGGCCGCCCGTCACGTCGTACGAGAAGATCCGCCCCCTGCCCCGGTTCAGGTCCCAGCCGGCGAACAGCGGCACGACCGCCAGGCCCTGCATCGCCATGCCGAGGTTGGAGCGGATCATCGTGGTGAGGCGGTTGGCCTTGCCCTCCAGGGAGAGGGTGGCGCCCTCGACCTTCTCGAAGTGCTCCAGCTCCAGCTGGAAGAGCTTGACCATCTCCACCGCGAGGCCCGCGGTGCCGGCGATGCCGATCGCCGAGTACTCGTCCGCCGGAAACACCTTCTCGATGTCCCGCTGGGCGATCATGTTCCCCATGGTGGCGCGGCGGTCGCCCGCCAGCACGACCCCGCCGGGGAACGTCAGCGCCACGATCGTCGTCCCGTGCGGCGCCTGGATGACGCCCTTGCCCTGCGGCAGCTCCCGGCGGCCCGGGAGCGCCTCGGGGGCGTGCTGCGCCAGGAAGTCGACGAACGACGACGAACCCGGCGTCAGGAAGGCGGCCGGCAGACGCCCGGTGCTACGAGGGTTGGCTTCCACGCGTTTCCTTCCAGGTAGGTGCAGTTGAAGCACATCACGCCACGGACCCTACCCCTGAACGGTGAGTGATCCACCTCCGCCGCAGGGCTACGGCGGACGGCCCGGCACTCGTCACGGTGAGTGGCCAGGCCGTCGCCGTCCGAGCGGGCCGGGCTACTGCCCGCCCTTCTGGACGAAGCTGCGCACGAAGTCCTCGGCGTTCTCCTCGAGGACGTCGTCGATCTCGTCCAGCACGGAGTCCACGTCGTCCGAGAGCTTCTCGTGCCGCTCCTTGAGGTCGGCCTGCGCCTCCGCCTGCTGCTCGTCGACCTCTTCGGAGGTCTTCGTGACCTTCTTCTGCCCGCCGCCGGTGTCCTTGGTCGCCATGCCCCTCACCCCGCTCGGTGTCGGTACGCGCCGCGGACGGCGCGTACAAGATCAGCTGTGTCAGACCCTACAAGGCCGATCCGACATCGGCCCCGCACTTTCCTCAACGCGCGAGTACCACCGTTGTGATTCCCGCATCCCGGGCATTTCAGCCCACGATCCCGTGAAAACTGATCGATGGGTGACCGATCGGTGATCGATCATCCTCCGGACAGCACCCGCACCAGCTCCTCCGCGGTGCGGCAGCGGTCCAGGAGCTCCTTGACGTGGTTCCTGGTGCCCCGCAGGGGCTCCAGGGTGGGGACCCGCTGGAGGGAGTCCCGGCCCGGGAGGTCGAAGATGACCGAGTCCCAGGAGGCCGCCGCGACGTCGTCCGCGTACTGCTCGAGGCAGCGGCCGCGGAAGTAGGCCCGGGTGTCCTCCGGAGGGGCCGTCTTGGCCCGTTCCACCTCGGGCTCGTCCAGCAGCCGCTTGATGCTGCCGCGGGCCACCAGACGGTTGTACAGGCCCTTGTCGGGGCGTACGTCGGCGTACTGCAGGTCCACCAGCTGCAGCCGCGCCGCGTCCCACTCCAGGCCGTCGCGGCGCCGGTAGCCCTCCAGGAGCTGCAGCTTGGCCACCCAGTCCAGCTCGCCGGCGAGGCTCATGGGGTTGGTCTCGAGCCGGTTGAGGGTGTCCTCCCAGCGGCCGAGTACGTCCTTGGTCTGCTCGTCGGCGTCGGTGCCGAGGCGGTCCTCCACGTACTTCCTGGCCAGCTCGTAGTACTCCATCTGGAGCTGTACGGCGGTGAGGGTGCGGCCGCTGCGCAGCGTGATCAGGTGGGAGAGCCCGGGATCGTGGGAGACCTGGTGGAGGGTGCGTACGGGCTGCTCGACCGCGAGGTCGGCGGCGATGAAACCGTCCTCGATCATCGACAGCACCAGGGCGGTGGTGCCGAGCTTGAGGTAGGTGGAGATCTCGGAGAGGTTCGCGTCGCCGATGATCACGTGCAGCCGGCGGTACTTCTCGGCGTCGGCGTGGGGCTCGTCGCGGGTGTTGATGATCGGCCGCTTGAGGGTGGTCTCGAGGCCCACCTCGACCTCGAAGTAGTCGGCCCGCTGGCTGAGCTGGAAGCCGTGCCCGGTGCCGTCCTGGCCGATGCCGACGCGGCCGGCGCCGGTGACGACCTGGCGGGAGACGAAGAACGGCGTGAGGTGGCGCACGATGTCCGAGAACGGGGTCTCCCGCTTCATCAGGTAGTTCTCGTGCGTGCCGTAGCTGGCGCCCTTGTTGTCGGTGTTGTTCTTGTACAGGTGGATGGGCTGGGCACCGGGGAGCTGGGCGGCGCGCAGGGCCGCCTCGGCCATGATGCGCTCCCCGGCCTTGTCCCAGAGCACCGCGTCCCGCGGGTTGGTGACCTCGGGGGCGGAGTACTCGGGGTGGGCGTGGTCGACGTACAGGCGCGCGCCGTTGGTGAGGATGACGTTGGCGAGGCCGATGTCCTCGTCGGTCAGCTGGCTGGCGTCCGCGGCTTCGCGTGCGAGGTCGAAGCCGCGGGCGTCCCGCAGCGGGTTCTCCTCCTCGAAGTCCCAGCGGGCGCGCCGCGCCCGGTGCATCGCCGCCGCGTAGGCGTTGACGACCTGGGACGAGGTGAGCATGGCATTGGCGTTGGGGTGGCCCGGGACGGAGATCCCGTACTCCGTCTCGATGCCCATTACTCGCCGTACGGTCATGCGGCCCTCCTTGCCCGGCGCCGCCCTCTGCCCTGGACGGCGCTCAAGTACCGCTGCGTGTCCGGCACGTACACGGTTCGCGCGCCGGTACCGAAGAGCCTAGAACGCCATCGCGGTGGTGGGGAGATCATTACGGTCATTTCTGAGTGGCCCACTTGCAAGCAGCGTCCGGCCGCGGCCGCCCGTACCGGGCTTCCGCAGCCGGACACCTGGAGTTCCTCTTCGGTTGCTTACAGATACTGGCCGGTGTTGGCCACCGTGTCGATGGACCGACCGGTGTCCGCGCCCTGCTTCCCGGTGACGAGCGTGCGGATGAAGACGATCCGCTCGCCCTTCTTGCCGGAGATCCGGGCCCAGTCGTCGGGGTTGGTGGTGTTCGGGAGGTCCTCGTTCTCCTTGAACTCGTCCACGCACGCCTGGAGGAGGTGGGAGACGCGCAGGCCCTTCTGGTTGTGGTCGAGGAAGGCCTTGATGGCCATCTTCTTGGCCCGGTCGACGATGTTCTGGATCATCGCGCCGGAGTTGAAGTCCTTGAAGTACAGGACTTCCTTGTCCCCGTTGGCGTAGGTGACTTCCAGGAAGCGGTTCTCGTCGGACTCCGCGTACATCTGCTCCACCACGGACTGGATCATCCCGGTGACCGTGGCGCCCTTGCTGCCCGCGTGCTCGGCGAGGTCCTCGCTGTGCAGCGGCAGGGTCTCCGTCAGGTACTTGGAGAAGATGTCCTTGGCGGCCTCCGCGTCCGGACGCTCGATCTTGATCTTCACATCGAGCCGGCCGGGGCGCAGGATCGCGGGGTCGATCATGTCCTCGCGGTTGGAGGCGCCGATGACGATGACGTTCTCCAGGCCCTCCACGCCGTCGATCTCGGCGAGCAGCTGCGGGACGATGGTGTTCTCCACGTCCGAGCTGACGCCGGAGCCGCGGGTGCGGAAGAGGGACTCCATCTCGTCGAAGAAGACGATGACGGGGGTGCCCTCGGATGCCTTCTCACGGGCCCGCTGGAAGACGAGGCGGATGTGCCGCTCGGTCTCGCCGACGTACTTGTTGAGGAGCTCGGGGCCCTTGATGTTGAGGAAGAAGGACTTCCCCGCGGGCTTGCCGGTCACCTCGGCGACCTTCTTCGCCAGGGAGTTGGCGACGGCCTTGGCGATGAGGGTCTTGCCGCAGCCGGGCGGGCCGTAGAGCAGGACGCCCTTGGGCGGGCGCAGCTCGTGCTCCTTGAACAGGTCGGGGTAGAGGTACGGAAGCTCGACCGCGTCCCTGATCATCTCGATCTGGTTGCCCAGACCGCCGATCTTGTTGTAGTCGATGTCGGGGACTTCCTCCAGGACGAGGTCCTCGACCTCGCTCTTGGGGATGACCTCGTAGGCGTAGCCGGAGCGGGGCTCCAGCAGCAGGGCGTCGCCGGGCCGGATCACGGTGTCCAGCAGCGGCTCGGCGAGCCGTACCACGCGCTCCTCGTCGGTGTGCCCCAGGACCAGGGCCCGCTCGCCGTCCTCGAGGACCTCCTTGAGGGTGACGATGTCCCCGGCGCGCTCGAACTCCATCGCCTCGACCACATTGAGGGCTTCGTTGAGCATCAGCTCCTGGCCGCGCTTGAGGTCGTCGAGTTCCACACTCGGGCTGACGTTCACCCGGAGCTTGCGGCCCCCGGTGAAGATGTCGGCCGTGCCGTCCTCATTGGCCTGCAGGAACACGCCGAAGCCGGCCGGCGGCTGCGCGAGCCGGTCGACCTCCTCCTTCAGGGCCACGATCTGGTCGCGGGCCTCGCGGAGGGTGCCTGCGAGCCGTTCGTTCTGCGCGGACACGCCTGCCAGGTTGGTCTGCAACTCGACGATGCGCTCTTCGAGAATCCTCGTGTGACGCGGCGAGTCGGCGAGCTTGCGTCGCAGGACGGCGATCTCCTGCTCGAGGTAGGCAATCGTGCCGGCGGGGTCGTCGCCCCGGCCCGTACGGTTGCCGCGGTTGATGTCGTCGTCGTGGGCTGCCACGGTCCTCACCTCCTCCAAGGGGAGCTGGACGCTTCCTGACCCTACCTGGGTCAGTCCCAGTTGAAACCCCTAGATCACAAAGACGGTCGCGGTGGGTCTGATCTTCACCCTTGCGCACGTCCCTTCGCCAGGGGAATACCCACCCTCACGCATCGGAAAGCGGGCGGTTGTAGGGTCGCAATGGTCAACACCCGTCAGGGGTGACTCTATTTCGTCCCATACGCGCAGATCGGCAGGAGCGATGACCGTAGCGAGCGAGACCGCCGGGGAGACCGACGGGCTCGAGGTCTGGATCGACCAGGATCTGTGCACGGGGGACGGGATCTGCGCCCAGTACGCGCCCGAGGTCTTCGAGCTGGACATCGACGGTCTGGCCTATGTGAAGGGGCCGGACGACGAGCTGCGGCAGACCCCCGGCGCCTCGGTTCCGGTGCCGTTGCCCCTGCTCACGGACGTGGTGGCGTCCGTCAGGGAGTGCCCGGGCGAGTGCATCCACGTCCGGCGGGTGCCGGACGGCGCCGAGGTGTACGGCCCCGACGCCGGATGACTCAGGCCGCCCGGGTGGTGGCGCTGCGTACGGGCTGGGCCTCGAGGACGAACCGTCCGTCCTCCCAGTGCCATTCCACGTCCCGCTGACGGTCGGGGCAGCAGCGGGGCGCGTCCTCGGAGAAACCGAGCAGTGTGGCCGAAATCTCACCATCGCGGACGGCGAACTCGCTGACGTACATGTCCTGGTCGGCCTCGAGCAGCGTCTCGGCGATGTCCGGGCGCTCGCCGGGGGCGGTGGGCTCGGTCAGTACGTAGATCGCGCTCGGCGCGGTGCCCATCCCGGTCTCGCAGCGGACGACGGCGACGGTCTCCGTCCGGCCGTCGCTGTCGAGGTCCGCGGCGGCACGGTGGGTGACGACGGGCCTGCGGGGGCCGCAGTCCAGGGGGTACGCGGCGGCTGCCGCGTCGGGTCCGCCGGAGTTCTTCGCGTCCGCGGGCCGGTGGGCGGCCGACGCGTCGTCCGGCTGGAGGACGGCGCCGCCCGCGACGACGGCGGCTACGGCGGCGGCGGTGGCGAGCCACTGGAGGGGGCCGCTGCGGGTGTGGGGGAGATCTGCTGCGCCTGGCAGGGGCTGCACGCTAGGGACTCCTGGGATAGCTGGTGCCGTGGGGGTGGCAGGAATGTTGCCACATGATCACCTGGGGCGGAACGACCGCCACCCCGCACGGCAGGGGGCTATCGCTTCCCGGGGCCCTCGTAGTCCTCGCCGTACGCGCCGGGCGCCGGACGGCGGCGGCGCAGCGGCGGCTCGACGCCGTCCGCGAGGCGGCGGGCGGTGAGCAGGAAGCCGGTGTGGCCGATCATGCGGTGGTCGGGGCGTACGGCGAGGCCCTCGATGTGCCAGGTGCGGACCATGGTCTCCCAGGCGGCCGGCTCGTTGAACGAGCCCTGCTCGCGGATGGACTCCACGGTGCGGGCCAGCTGGGTGGTGGTCGCGACGTACGCGCAGAGCATGCCGCCGGGCACCAGGGCCTTGGAGACGGCGTCCAGGCACTCCCAGGGGGCGAGCATGTCCAGGATGACCCGGTCGACCTCGGTCTCGGCGAGGTTGTCCTGCAGGTCGCCGACGGTGAGCTGCCAGGCGGGGTGGGGGCCGCCGAAGTAGCGCTCCACGTTCTCCTTCGCGATCCGGGCGAAGTCGTCCCGGCGCTCGTAGGAGTGGAGCATCCCGTGGTCGCCCACGGCCCGCAGCAGGAACATCGTCAGCGAGCCGGATCCCACACCGGCCTCGACGACGCGGGCGCCGGGGAAGATGTCGGCCATCGCGAGGATCTGCCCCGCGTCCTTGGGGTAGACCACGGCGGCGCCGCGGGGCATGGACAGGACGTAGTCGGGGAGCAGCGGGCGCAGCGCGAGGTACGCGACGTTCCCGGTGGTACGCACAACAGTGCCCTCGGGAGCGCCGATCAGCTCGTCGTGCGGGAAGGCACCCTTGTGGGTGTGGAAGCTCTTCCCGGCTTCGAGCGTGAACGTGTAGTGGCGTCCCTTGGGGTCGGTGAGCTGGACCTGGTCCCCGACCTGGAAGGGCCCGCGACGGCGGGCGGCACCGGTCGGTTCGGACATGCGCCCAGGTTACCTGCCGTTCACGCACGGTCGCGCACGGGGCACCGTGCGGAGGTCAGGAGGCGGGGCGGGCCATGGCTGCGACGAAGGCGCGTTCCACGTCCACCGCTGAGAGGACGCCGTAGATCTCGCCGGTGTCCTCGACCACGAGGTACTCCGTGGCGGGCGTGGCCCGCATGTGCTCGAGCAGCTCCTCCCCCGTCAGCTCCGCGGGGACCCGCATCCCGGCGCGCAGGTCCTGCGTGAGCGCGCCCACGGCCTCCCACGGGCGACGGTGCTCCGGGACGTTGAGGATCGCCGACTCGCGCACGATCCCCGTGGGCTCCCCGGCGCCGTCGACCACGACGAGCGCCCTGGCCCCCGCCTCGTTCGCCCGCCGCAGCGCCTCGGAGACCGGGGTGTCCGCGGTGACCGGCGCCGCCCGCCGGGTCAGGACCCGGGCCCGCAGCGACGGCAGCCGCTCGCGCAGCCGCGCCATGCGCAGGCTGTTCCCCGCGCCGGTCCAGATGATCGCCGCGAGGATCGCCGCGAGGAGGGCGTCCGTGATGGAGTCGAGGCCGCCGAGCGACGCGTCGTCGCCCTGGGCGCTGGTGGTGTACATCGGCAGCCCGATCAGGACGGCGACCGCGAGCGCCCGCCCGACCCAGGCCGCGGCGATCGTGCCCGTCATGGGCCTGCCGCTGAGCTTCCAGACGACCGCGCGCAGCATCCGGCCGCCGTCGAGCGGCAGCCCGGGCAGCAGGTTGAAGGCGGCGACGATCAGGTTCGAGACCATCAGCCCGGCCAGCAGCACGGCCGGCACGGTGCGCTCCTGCACCAGCTGCAGCCCGCCGTAGAAGACCCCGGAGAGGACCAGCGAGAGCAGCGGGCCCGCGAAGGCGAGCCAGAACTCCCGGCCCGGCGTCTCGGACTCCTTCTCGATCTCCGACACCCCGCCGAAGAACTGCAGCTGGATCCGCCGCACGGGCAGCTTGTAGCGCAGGGCCACGACGGTGTGGGCCAGCTCGTGCACCAGCACGGAGGCGTAGAAGGCGATGGCGAAGAACAGCGCCACGAGGTACCGGACCGCGCCGAGCTCCGGCAGGATCCGCTCCAGCTGGCCGCCGAACACCCAGGTGATCAGCGCGGCCACCAGGAACCAGCTCGGGGCCACGTAGACGGGGACGCCGAACGGACGGCCCATGAGCAGACCGCCGCCGCGCTCCTTCGGACGGTTTTCTTTGCCGTCGTCGTCCACGCTCTCCCCTTGTCCCCTTGTCCCCTTGTCCTCTGTCAGCGGCACCCAGGTCGCGTCCGTCCCGGAGGGTTCGGCCGGTCCCGTCCGTCCGCGGGAGCGGACGGTCCCCCGCCTCGATGGTATGCCGCCGGATGTCGGTGCCGGGCCGTAGGGTCGTACACCATGAGTACCCCGACCGGCACCGACACCAACTCCGGGCAGCCCCCGTCCCCGCCCGGACCGGGCCCGTCCGCCCCGCCGCGGGCGGGCGGGGAGCGGTCCGGGCCGCCGCCCGCGTCGCTGTCCCCGTCGCGCGCGAGCGACTTCCAGACGTGTCCGCTGCTGTACCGCTTCCGGGTGATCGACCGGCTCCCGGAGCGCCCGAACGCGGCCGCGACGAAGGGCACCCTGGTGCACGCGGTGCTGGAGCGGCTCTTCGACGATCCGGCCGCGGACCGCACGGTCCCCCGGGCGCGGGCCATGGTCGCGCCCGCCTGGGAGCGGCTGCTGGCGGACCGGCCGGAGCTGGCGGAGCTGTTCGCCGAGGACGGTCAGGCCATCGATCTGGCGGGCTGGCTGGCGGAGGCGGAGGCGCTGGTCGAGCGGTGGTTCGCACTGGAGGACCCGGCGCTGCTGGAGCCCGCGGAGCGGGAGCTGTTCGTGGAGACCGAGCTGGAGTCGGGGCTGCGGCTGCGCGGGGTGATCGACCGGGTGGACGTGGCGCCGACGGGCGAGGTGCGGATCGTCGACTACAAGACGGGCAAGGCGCCCCGCCCGGAGTACGCGGCGGGCGCGCTGTTCCAGATGAAGTTCTACGCCCTGGTGGTGTGGCGGCTGCGCGGCCTGGTGCCGCGCCGGCTGCAGCTGGTGTACCTGGGCAGCGGCGACGTGCTGACGTACGACCCGGACGAGGGCGATCTGCGGGGCGTGGAGCGCAAGCTGCACGCGCTGTGGCGGGCGATCGAGGCGGCGACGGCCAGCGGCGACTGGCGGCCGCGGACGGGGCCGCTGTGCAACTACTGCAGCTTCCAGGAGCTGTGCCCGGCGTACGGCGGCACTCCCCCGCCGTATCCGCTGACCCTCACGGCGGCCCCGAAGCCGCAGGTGGGAGACGTCGCGGTGCCCGATCCACGCCCGGGCGAGTCGGCCGCGGACTCCCAGGGCAGAATGGGCGAGGTCTAGCGAAGGAGAAGATCCGTGGCCATCCGCGTCCTGCTCGTCGACGACCAGCCGCTGCTGCGTACAGGTTTCCGCATGATCCTGGAGGCCGAGCAGGACATCGCCGTGGTGGGCGAGGCCGGTGACGGGGTCCAGGCCCTGGACCAGGTGCGGGCCCTGCAGCCCGATGTGGTGCTGATGGACATCCGGATGCCGCGGATGGACGGGGTCGAGGCCACCCGGCAGATCACCGGTGCCGGCCGGGAGGACGCGGCGAAGGTCCTGGTGCTGACGACGTTCGACCTCGACGAGTACGTCGTGGACGCGCTGCGCGCGGGCGCCAGCGGCTTCCTGCTGAAGGACGCCCCCGCGGCGGAGCTCGTGCAGGCCATCCGGGTGGTGGCGGCCGGTGAGGCCATGCTGGCGCCGAGCATCACCCGGCGGCTGCTCGACAAGTACGCCTCGAAGCTGCCGTCCGGCGAGGAGACCGTCCCCGACACCCTGGGCACCCTCACCGACCGCGAGGTGGAGGTGCTGAAGCTGGTGGCGCGGGGTCTGTCGAACGCGGAGATCGCCGCGGACCTGTTCGTCAGCGAGACGACGGTCAAGACCCATGTGGGCCATGTGCTGACCAAGCTGGGCCTGCGCGACCGGGTCCAGGCGGCGGTGTACGCGTACGAGAGCGGCCTGGTGCGGCCGGGGGCGTCCTGAGCCGTCGGGATACGCGAGAAGGGCCCGGGAGGCTGCTCCCGGGCCCTTCGCGTGCGGTCGGCGGGTGTTACTCCGTCGCGCCCTTCTCGATCTCCCAGAAGCGGAACACCGTCGAGGCGTCGAGCACGCCCTCCAGGCCCAGCATGTTCTCCTTGGCCACGGCGTACTGCTTGCCCTGCCACAGCGGCAGCATCGGGAGTTCCTCGGCCACCAGGTTCTGCACCTGCTCGAACTGGCGGACGGTGGCGTTGCGGTTGGCCTCGGCCGCCGTCTGCGGGAGCAGGTCGTCCGTGATCCGGCCGGCCGGGAAGTTGTTGTAGACGACGTTGCCCTTGCCAAAGAACGGCAGGGTGAAGTTGTCCGGGTCCGGGTAGTCGGGCACCCAGCCCTTCACGTAGAAGCCGTAGCGGCCGTCCTCCATGCCCTTCTGGTACTCGTCGGCGTCCTCGACGTTGACGACCTCGGCGTCGAAGAGCCCGGTGGAGTTGAGCTGCTTGGCGAGCAGTTCGAAGCCGGGCACGGTGCCCGGACCGTAGCGCTCGGGCGTGGCGTACAGCTTGACGGGCACCTTCTCAGTGATGCCCGCGGCCCGCAGCGCCTCCTGTGCCTTGGCCACGTCCGGCTTGTCGCCGTAGGTGTCGTAGAAGGCCGTGTTGTGGCCCACGATGCCCGACGGGATGATCGAGTACAGCGGCTCGGCGGTACGCCGGTAGACGTCGCGGACCAGCGCGGTGCGGTCGATGGAGTACGCCACGGCCTTGCGGACGGCGAGCTTGCCGGCGACCGGGTCGTTCATGTTGAAGACCAGGTGCTGGACCTCGGCGCTGGTGCCCTCGACCACGCGGAGCGCCTGGTCGCCGGTGAGTTGCTTCTTCTCGAGGTCGGCGATGTTCTTGGCGTCCAGGCCACGGTAGGCCAGGTCGATGTCGCCGTCCTCCAGCGCCTCGCCCAGCTTGCCGGTGTCGTTCTGGAAGAGCTTCAGCGTCATGCCGGAGTTCTTCAGCTCGGCCGGACCCTTGTAGCCGGAGTTGGGCGAGAAGACGGCCTCCTTGTCCTTGACGTACTTGTCCAGCTTGTACGGGCCGGAGCCGACGGCGGAGTCCCCCGAGCGGAGCTTGTCGGCGGGGTACTCGGTGTGGTCGACGATCGAGCCGGCACCCGAGGCGATCTTCAGCGGGAACGTCGCGTCGGAGTACTTCAGCCGGAAGGTGATCTTCAGGTCGTCCGGGGTCTCGATCTTGTCGATCGAGTCGAAGAAGAACCCCGGGCCGTTGGCGTCGTTGATCTTGACGGTCCGCTCGAACGAGTACTTGACGTCCTCGGACGTGAGCTTGTTGCCGTTGCTGAACTTCAGCCCGTCCTGCAGCTCGCAGACGTACAGCTTGCTGGCCTCGTCCTTGAAGCCGCACTCCTTCGCGGCCTCCGGCTGGGGCACGGTGCCGCCGCGGGGGAAGCTGATCAGGGACTGGAAGACGTTGTTGAACACCAGCCAGGAGCCCACGTCGTAACCCGAGGCGGGATCGAGGGAGGTGACGTTGTCACTCATGCCCATGACGACAGGGTCGCCGGAGCCGCCGCCCTCGCCGGAGCCCGCTCCGCATCCGGTCAGCAGCGCGGCGGCCATCGCCGCGCTGAAGGGCACGGTGGTCAGCCGCAGGAAACGATTCTGCACTTGCTGTGATCCCTTACTCGAATGACTGCTGTTGCCGGTCGGTAGTGCTGGGCGCGGACCAGCGGCCGGATGTCCCCGGACCGTCCGCGAACGGGGTGGCGTCACTCCGCGAGGCCATGCTCGAGCTCCCACAACTGGATCGTCGAGGAGGAGTTGAGCGCCCACTCGACACCGCTGACGCTGTCGGACGCCGCGATGACCTCCTTGCCCTGCCACAGCGGCAGGACGGGGACCTCGTCGGCGACGAGGTCCTGGACGTGCTCGAAGGTCTTGATGACCCGCGCGCGCTGGGCCTCCTGCCGGCTGGCCTTCACCCGCTCCTCGATATCGGGGTTGCGGTAGTGGTTGCCGGTGGAGTTCTGGTTGTCGGGGCCGACGAACGGGGCCACGAAGGTCTCGGCGTCCGGGAAGTCGGGGTACCAGCCCAGGCCGAACACGGCGTACTTGTCGGCCTGGAAGTCACGGGCGAAGCGCTTCCACTCCGTGCCCCTGATGGTCACGTCGAACAGGCCCGACTCGTCGAGCTGGGACTTCAGCTCCTCGAACTCCGCCTTGGTCGCGGCGCCGTAGTGGTCGGTGGTGTAGTCGAGCGTCAGCGGCACCGGGACGGGGATCCCGGCGTCCGCGAGGCATCCGCGGGCCCTGTCGGCGTCCGGCCGCTTGTACTTGTCGTAGAAGGCCGTGCTGTTGCCGAGCACGCCCTGCGGGATCATCGAGTACAGCGGCTCGGCGGCGTGCTTGTAGACGTCGCGGACCAACTGCTCCCGGTCGACCACCTGGGCGACCGCCTGACGGACGGCCTTCTCCTTCGACGTCGGCAGGTTCATGTTGAAGACGAGGTAGCGGATGCCCATGCTCGACGTCTCCTGGAACTGCAGATCCTGGTCGGCGCGGGCGCGCAGCGCCTCGATCTGCCCCGGGTTCAGCGACCGGTTCACGACGTCGACGTCGCCCGCCTTGAGCGCCTCCTCCATGGCCTTGGCGTTGTCGGCGCCCGGCTCGGCGAAGACCCGCAATTCGACCTTGTCGTTCTTGATCTCCAGGTTGCCCTGGTACTTCCCGTTGCGGGTGAAGACCAATTTCGTCGGGTGGCCCTTTTCCGTCTCGACATCGAGGGTGTACGGACCGGATCCGACGACGCCGAGGCCCTCCCGCAGAGCGTTCGGGCGGTATTCGTCCTTGTCGACGATCGCGGCGGCGGGAGTGGCGAGTTTCAACGGGAACGTGGCGTCGGGCGACTTCAGATGGAAGACGATTTCCTCGTTGCCCGGGGTCTCCACCGCGTCGATATTGGTCAGCAGGCCGACGGGGCCTTCCTGGTTGTCGATCCGCAGCATGCGCTCGATGGAGTACTTGACGTCCTCGGCGGTCAGTTCGTGGCCGTTGCTGAACTCGAGGCCGTCGCGCATCGTGCAGCGGAACTGGCTGCTGCGGGTGTCGGCGAAGTGGCACTCCTTCGCCGCGTCGGGCTCCGGCTCGCTGCCGCTGCGGGGCAGGCGGAGCAGGCCCTGCATCGTGTTCTGCAGGACGTTCCAGCTGTTGATGTCGTACGCGAACGCCGGGTCGAGCGGCGCGGGGGCGTCCTTGCTGACGGCGATCACGTCGGTCGTACCCACGACGATGGCCGACCCGTCGCCGTCGGACCCGGCGCCACCGCAGGCGGCGGTCATCGGCGCCACCAGGCCCAGCAGAGCCGGTAGCGCCAGCGTTCTACGCATCATCGTCGGCTTCCCCTCCACACACTCCTGGCAGACCTTAGTGGGCGGGGTCAGCCGCGTTCAGCGGCAGGGAAGTTGAGGGGGAATCACTCCCCGAATACAGGCGACCGCGTACCGATATGCGGTGCCGTGGACATCACTTGCAGAACACGGGCAAGCGGGACAGATGGACGGGCCCGGTGGCCCGTCCTGCATATCCCGCACGGGCTGTCGACGCCTCGGGAAGTGACGAAGCTCACGTCGGGGAGTGGTCGTGAAGTCCGTGCGGTTCGGTCTCTTCTTGCGCTATCGCGACCGGTCCGTTTGCTATTCGCACCCGTTTGCAATTCGCGCTCGCTCGGATGGTTCGGACGGCTCGGACGGTTCAGACGGCTCAGATGACCAGGGAACGCAGGAAGGCCAGGTCTACCTCCTCCAGGGAGGAGACCACGGTGCGGCCGAGGGCGGGTGCGATCGGCGCCACGGAGGGGACCGCGATCACCCGGCAGCCGGCGGCCTCCGCGGCCGCCACGCCGGTCACGGTGTCCTCGATCACGGCGCAGCGGGCCGGGTCGGCGCCCAGCTGTGCCGCGGCCGTCAGATACGGCTCCGGGTGCGGTTTGGTGCGCGCGACCTCGTCGCCGGCCACGGTGAACGCGAAGTGTTCGGGGCCGACGCCGCGCAGTACGCGGTCGATGATGCGGCGGTGCGAGGCGGAGACCAGCGCGGTGGGGATCTCGTGCGCGGCCAGCTCGCCGAGCAGTCGGCGGGCGCCGGGCATCAGGGGGACGTTGCCGTCCAGGAGCACCTCGAAGCGGTCGTTCAGCAGGACCGTCAGCTCGTCGAGCGTGATGTCGGCGCCGGTGGCGTTGATCAGATGGGTGGCGCTGCGGGTCATCGGTCCGCCGACCACGACCTCGCGGTGCTCCTCGCCGAGGGTGTGGCCGAGGCCGTGGAAGACGTCGACCTCGGCCTGCCACCAGAAACCTTCGGTGTCGACGAGGGTGCCGTCCATGTCCAGCAGCACGGCCTGGAGTGCGGAGCCGTCGGCGGTTTTCGTGCCTAGGGCGGGGATGGTGGTGGTCATCCACTCACCTCCTGGTGCGAGGGGGCGATCGGCCGGTCGCCTTGGGTGACGACCGGCCGATGCGGTGGACCTGCCAGTGTACGACTTGTCCTCGGCGGACGGCTTTGCGTGGGGTGGCTCTCCTTGCGCTGCGGGGGCTCCGCCCCCGGGCCCCCTTGCGGGCTGCGCCCGCTTGTCGCGCCTTCGGCGCTCGTCCTCAGGCGCCGGACGGGCTTTTGCTCGGGTTGCGTCGGCTGACGCGCTTCACCGCTTCGCGGCGAAGTCCTCAAGCGCCGGACGGGCTGGTTTCGGGCCCATCGCCGTGTCGCCTGGTCACCGCTGCATCGGCGCTGCGCGCCTCGTCCTCAAACGCCGGACGGGCTGGAGGCGCCGCTCGCGCCCGGCACCCGACCGACCACGCACGGTAGCGAGCCCCGCCCGCTTGTCCTCAGGCGCCGGACGGGCTCTACCTCGGGTTGCGTCGGCTGACGCGCTTCACCGCTTCGCGGCGAAGTCCTCAAACGCCGGACGGGCTGGTTTCGCAGGAGTCGCGCAACCCGCACGGCTGGGCCATACGGGGGCCGGCCGTGTGCGGGCCAGGCCGTATGAGGGCTGGCCCGCATGAGGGCTGGGCCGTGTGCGGGCTGGGCCGTACGGGGTCGGGGCGCACCGGGGCAGGCGTCGGCAGGCGGCGACGTCCACAGCCCCGCCCCGCCCCCGCCCCCGCCCTGCGCCGCGCCGCGCCGCGCTGGGCTGGGCTGGGCTGGGCTGGGCTGGGCTGGGCTGGGCTGGGCTGGGCTGGGCTGGGCTGGGCTGGGCTGGGCTGGGCTGGGCTGGGCTGGGCACCGACGCAATGCTGCGGGCAGTCGTGCCGCAGGGCGGCACGGGTGGGCGCAGCGGAACCGCACCTTCGACGCAGAACGCGAGCACCGACCGCCGCAGCGCAACCCGCACCTTCGTCGCAGGACGCGAGGGCAGCGCACCCGCACCCTCGACGCAGGACGTGAGCACCGCCCGGCGCCGCGCAGCGGAACCGCACCTTCGACGCACGACGCGAGCACCGCCCGGCGCCGCGCAGCGGAACCGCACCTTCGACGCACGACGCGAGCACCGCCCGGCGCCGCGCAGCGGAACCGCACCTTCGACGCACGAC